>JAASSQ010000020.1 GCA_021767845.1 Roseovarius sp.
CACAACCTGACACTGGTGCAGAACCTCGCCCTCTTCCACGGGCTCGGCTGTCCCGTGCTGCTCGGCGCCTCGCGCAAACGGTTCATCGGCACGATCGGCGGCACCGAAGAGGCCCGCCACCGCGCCCCCGGCTCCCTCGCCGTCGCCTTGGCCGGGGTGGCGCAAGGCGTCCAGATGCTGCGCGTCCACGATGTCCGCGAAACGGTCGAGGCGCTGCGCCTGTGGCAGGCCGTCACCTTGGGTCAGATGCCCTGACCTGCCCGCCGCCGGAGATGGGGACACCGCCCCCGAAAGTGGGTTTTGTACAAAATTCTCGCGACGGTCTGTGGATTTCGTACGAAACCCGCACTGAAATTTGCAATTTCGTACAAAATTCAGCGGCGGCGGAACAGCCGGCTCAAGGCGCCGAACTGGCTCAGCCCCACCCCGCAGAGGATCAGAGCAAGAGCCGTCAAAAGGCTTGCTGGCAAGGGTTCGCTCAGGATCAACGCCCCCAGCACGACCGACCAAACCGGCACCTGGTAGTTGACAAGGCTCATGAAGACCGGCCCCGCCGTTCGGATCACCAGCACCCGCAGCAGGCTGGCACCGGCGGTTGGAACGAGGCCAAGAAAAATCAATACATACAACGTGTTACGGTCTGTTTGCGGCGGCGGCCCCTCGACCGTGAAGGCCGCGCCGATCACGATCACCGCCCCGATCAGCAGCGTCACGGCATTCAGCCCGATCGGGTCCACCGGCGGCAACATCCGCATCTGCACCGAACTCAACGCATAGCACGCCGCCGCCCCGATGCAGGCCGCGCGCCCGAACACCTCCAGGGATTCTCCAGTGGATTCAAAGGCTTGCCCGCCGATCAGGATCGTCACCCCGACAAAGCCGATGACAAACCCCGCCACCTTGCGCAGCGTCAGCCGCTCTCCCGGCACCAGGAAATGCGCCAGCGGCAGCACCAGCAGCGCCACCGCCGCCATCGACACCCCGGCAAAGCCCGACGTCACGAATTGCTGGCCCCAGCTCAGCAACATGAACGGCACCGCCGAGGACAGCGCCCCAATCGCCACCAGGCGATTTATATCCGATCTTTCAATAGGTTGCGCGAAGAGCTTGAAGCCCCGAAAAGCCCAGATCGCCAACATCAGCAAGGTCGCGAAGCCGATCCGCGCCGAGGCCAGCCAGAACGGCGTGATCCCCGTCAACGCGACCTCGATCACCAGGAAGGTGGCCCCCCAGATCAGCCCGAGCATCGCGACCATCAGCCAGCTCTGCGCTGTGATTTCCGGCGATTTGTTCATTGAATTGAGTGCCTTACCCGAAAACCTCGCCCCGCGACAGGTCGTCGCCCTTTACCTTTGCGGGATAGCAATCACGTAATGGGGCGGAAAGCAACGAAAGGAGCTAACCATGAATATCTACGTGATCCCCGTCCTTGCGCTCGTCACCATGGCCATCGTCGGCTTCATGGCCCTGCGCAGCAAGGAAGAGACGGAAGAGCGCCGCGAAACCGCCGGCGCCCCGAAAAGCGCCCTTGCCGAAGATGGCGCCCCGGATCGCTAAGCTCCTTGACCGGATTGATCCGGCCCTGCGGGGCCGGATCATCTTTTTCCTGCAAGTAATTGATAATCAGTTTTTTTCCTGATCGACCAGCTTGCCTGCGCTGATCCAAGGCATCATCCCGCGCAGCTTTTCGCCCACTTCCTCGATCTGGTGGGCGTCGTTCATCCGGCGGGTGCCCTTGAAAAACGGCTGACCGACCGAGTTTTCCTGCATGAAGTCACGCACGAACTTGCCCGACTGGATGTCGTGCAGGATCGCCTTCATCTCTTTCTTGGTGCGCTCATAGGGCAGCACCCGCGGCCCGCTGACATACTCGCCGTATTCGGCCGTGTTCGAGATCGAGTAGTTCATGTTGGCGATGCCACCCTCGTAGATCAGGTCCACGATCAGTTTCACCTCGTGCAGGCACTCGAAGTAAGCCATTTCTGGGGCATAGCCCGCCTCGACCAGCGTCTCGAAGCCCATGCGGATCAGTTCGACCAAGCCGCCGCACAGAACTGCCTGCTCGCCGAACAGGTCGGTTTCGCACTCTTCGCGGAACGAGGTTTCGATGATCCCCGAGCGCCCGCCACCGATGGCCGAGCAATAGCTCAGGCCCAGTTCCAGCGCCTTGCCCGACGCATCGGTATCGACCGCCACAAGGCAGGGCACGCCGCCGCCCTTGGTATATTCACCGCGCACCGTGTGCCCCGGCCCCTTGGGTGCCATCATGATGACATCCACGCCCTCTTTCGGCTCGATCAGGCCGAAATGCACGTTCAGCCCGTGGGCAAAGGCGATCGCTGCGCCCGGCTTGATGTTGTCATGCACGTATTTCTTGTAGGTCTCGGCCTGCAACTCGTCGGGCATGGTGAACATCATCAGGTCGCACCACGCGGCGGCCTCGGCGATGTTCTTGACCTCGAGCCCCTCGGCCTCGGCCTTCTTGGCGCTTTTGGACCCTTCGCGCAGCGCGACACACAGGTTCTTGGCGCCCGAGTCGCGCAGGTTCAGGGCATGGGCGTGGCCTTGGCTGCCGTAGCCCAGGATGGCGACCTTCTTGTCCTTGATAAGGTTGATATCGCAATCGCGATCGTAATAGACGCGCATGATCGAAGTCCTCTTCTTGCGGGTTGTGTATGAGAGCAATCTAGCGATCCATTTGCGAAAGACTGGACAAAAAACATTTCCAATGCGGCTTCGGCAATATATGCATTCGCAAATCCTGCAGAATTCGAAAATTCCATGCTTGACGACACCGATCGGCGTATCTTGCGCCACTACCAGCACAACGCCACCCTCGGCCCCGCCGAGTTGGCCGATCTTGCCGGCATCACCCCTGCGACCTGTGCACGCCGGCTGGACCGCCTTGCGGCGGCGGGCATCATTCGCGGCAATCACGCGGTGATCGACTGGCGCGCGCTTGGCTACGAGGTCGAGGTTTCGTTGCGGATCACGCTCGACAAGACCCAGCCCCGGGCCTTCGACGAGTTCATGCAGGCCGCGCGGCGCGTGCAGGACGTGGTGGAGATTCAGACATTCCTCGGCCGGGTGGATATTCGCCTGTCGGTCATCGCCCGCGACATGGCGCATTATCAGCAGATCTACCGCACCGACATCCTCACCCTGCCGCATATCGCCGATATCGAAGCCCTGATGCATGTCGCGCGCATCAAATCGGACGAGGTGTTGCCGCTATGATCGACCTTGATACCACCGACCGCCGGATCCTGCGGGAACTCAACATCGACGCAACGCAAAGCGCCAGTGCCCTGGGGCGCAAACTCGGCCTGTCGCAGCCCGCCACGTGGCGGCGCATCAAACGCCTGCGCGACAGTGGTGTCATCAAGGGACAGCGCCTTGATCTCGACAAGGAGAAACTGGGCTTCGGCGTCACTGTATTCCTTGGCGTGAAACTGGCCACCAAGGGTCGCGTCAGCCTCGAGGATTTCGAGCGCGCGGTCTCGGCCATCCCCGAGGTGCAGACCGTCGAACACATCCTCGGCCTTTACGATTACCGCCTGCGCGTGGTGGCGCGCGACATTACCGATTTCGAACGCGTGCTGCGCCGCCGCCTGATGACCCTTCCGGGTGTCGGCGACATCGAGGCCAACGTCCTGCTGAGCGAAGAGCGCCGCGCCGGCCCGATCGGCTGATCCTGGCTGGCCAAGCGGTTTTACGACAGCGGGCGACGGTATTCCGAAGTAGACTTTGCCATTGTCCGCGCGGCGCGGTAGCCCTTGGAAAACCCGAGAAAGGAGATGTCGCATGACCGCCCTGCTGGATACCGTGGACCCCGATGGCCTGCTGGAATACTCGGTGGTGTTTACCGACCGGTCGCTCAATCACATGAGCCAGAGCTTTCAACAGGTGATGCGCGACATCTCGGACATGCTCAAGGATGTCTACAAGGCCGACGCCTTGGCTCTTGTTCCCGGTGGAGGCACCTACGCGATGGAGGCCGTCGCGCGCCAGTTCGGGACCGATGCTCGAGACACGGGACTATGGTTTTGACAGGCTCTGCCAGGCCCAATGGGATCTGGGCAATGGCGTACGCCAAATGCTGGCCGAAAAGGGCGTCCGGTCTGTGGCCGCAGAAGGCTATGGCGCGCCGGGCGTCGTGGTCAGCTATACCGACGATCCCGACATCCAGAACGGCGCCAAGATCGCCGCAGAGGGGTTGCAGATCGCGGCAGGCGTCCCGCTGCAATGCAACGAGCCCGAGGGCTTTCGCACTTTCCGCCTGGGGCTGTTCGGACTGGACAAGCTCTATGACGTGCGCGGCACGCTGGACCGGCTGAAAACCGTGATCGACCGCGTGTTGTGAGCAACCTGCGGAGCGGTCAGCCGCGCGCGCCGAGGCCCATCTGCATCAGCGTCTTGCGCACCGGCGCCAGCGAATAGATCGCGTTGAGCGTCATGGCACGAGCGTCGCGCAGGGGCTGCGCGTGGATCATCGACGCACGGTTCAAAACGTCGATCCCCTTGACCCGCGCGCTGACCTCGAGATGCCGGCGGCGATGATATTCGGCCAGCATTTCGGCATCTCCCAGCCGGTCGGGCGAGGCCTCGGCCAGCTCCAGCAACACGCGCATGTCGCCAAGCGACATGTTCAGCCCCTGGGCCCCGATGGGCGGCACCACATGGGCCGCTTCCGCGACAAGCGCCACCCGCTCGGCATACATCCGGTCGGCCAGTTGGCTGATGATCGGCCAGACCGTGCGCCGCGAGACCAGCGTCAGGGGGCCGAACAGCATGCAGGACCGCGCGTTCATCGCCGCTTCGAACTCGGGCACGGGCAGATCGGCAAGCCGCTTGACCTCGGGGCCCTCCTCCATCCAGACGATCGCGGAGGATGGGCGCTCCTCGTAGTCGGGCAGCGGAACAAGGGTGAAGGGTCCGCCCGACCGGTGGATCTCGGTCGAGACATTCTCGTGCGGGATAGGATGCGTGACGGCAAAGGCGAGCGCCTTTTGCCCGTAGCGCGTCGTCTTGACCCCGACGCCCGCAGCCTCGCGCACGGGTGAGTTGCGCCCGTCCGCGGCGACCACCAGACGGCACCACACACGGCTGCCATCGCTCAAGCCCACGCGCGCTTCGGCCTCACGGGTGAATAGCGATTTGACGCCGGTTCCGGGGCGAAACTCGACCGTGTCGAGGCTGTCAAGATGCGCCACCATCTCGCGCCGCAAGAGCCAGTTGGGCAGGTTCCAGCCGAAGGGCTTGTCCGATATGTCGGCGGCATCGAACTCTTTCGTGAGGCGCGGTTCGGGCGTAGCACCGCCCGCATCGATGATGCGCATTACCTGCAGATCGGCGGCGTGCGGCGCCAGCCGCTCCCAAAGCCCGGCGCGGTCAAGCAACTCCTGCGCCGGCTGCAGAAAGGCCGTCGTGCGCAGGTCCGAGCCTTCGGCATCGCGCGCGGTGACGGGCGGTGCGGGATCGACGCAAAGCACCGAGAACCCCGCCTGCCCGAACACCGCCGCCGCGGCAAGGCCGGCCACACCGCCGCCCGAGACGACAATATCGACATCTGTGACAGTCATGCACCGGCCCTCCGGGTTGGTTCAGGACAAGCTGCTTGCGGTCAGCCCCGCGAGATCAGCAGCAAAACGACCCACATGACGGGAACCATGGCGAGGGCCGGGATGTAAAGACCGGGGATCCCCCACATCGCCACGCTGGTCCCCCATGCGGCCAGCAGCACCAGCACCGTCAGCAGGATCGGTGCGACCGCGGCCTCTTCGGGGTCGCGGGCGGTGGTGTCGGCTTGGGTATTCGCGGTGTTGGTTTGAATATCGGTCTGAACAGCAGACATTTCAGGCGTTTCCTTTCGCGGTTTGGTCTACGCCTTCAGATATGGATTGGCACGAAAGCTCAAAGGCACATTTCGCCGCAGATCATCAGACAAGCCGGGCAAGGAACCCGGCCAGATCGTCGGTATAGTGCTGGATGTGGTCGGCCGCGTGCGGCTCGGGCGCGACGTGGACGGTGCGCATACCCATGGCATGGGGTTCGGCCAGATTGCGCGGGTCGTCCTCGAACATGGCCGCGCGGGCGGGGGCCACGCCATCGCGCTTGAAGACCGCCTCGAAGGCCGCACGCTCGGGCTTGGGGCGATAGCCGGCATGTTCCACGCCGTAGACCGCATCGAACACGCCGGACAGGCCGCGCGCGTCGATGACCCGTTCAGCATAGGGGGCGCTGCCATTGGTGTAGACGATCCGGCGCCCCGGCAAATCCGCGATCCGCGCCCGCAAATCCGGGTCGGGGTCGAGCGCATCGAACGAGATATCGTGCACGGCCACCAGATAGGGGTCGGGCTCGATCCCGTGTTCGCGCATGAGACCGGCCAGCGTGGTGCCATGTTCGCGCCAGTAAAGCGCCCGCAGCCGGTCGGCTTCGGCCCGGTGCACGCGCAGCGTGTCCATGACGAAGCTTGTCATGCGCTGTTCGATCTGATCGAAGAGCCGGACATGCGGCGAATAAAGCGTGTTGTCGAGATCGAAGACCCAGGCCTCGACGTGGGTGAAATCTTCTTTCGGCATGGGCGGTATCTAGAGCGGCGCGACAATGGGCGCAACGTCACGAGGCTTGATTGTGCCGGCATGCGGCGCCTAGTGTAGCGCAAAATTTCACGACAGGGACAGGTTCGGCCCATGAAGACGCCCCAGAAAGACGCCTATACGCTTATCCTAGAGGCCATCGACATGGGGCTTTACAAACCCGGCGATCGCCTTGTCGAAAGCGATCTGGCCGAACGGTTCGGCGTGTCGCGCACCCCGATCCGCGAGGCGCTTCAGCGGCTGGAAACGCAATCCCTGCTGACCCGCGACGGCCGCAGCCTGATCGTCTCGTCACTCGATCACAACCAGCTTGCCGAACTTTACGTGGTCCGGGCCGAGCTGGAGGGGCTGGCCGCCAATCTGGCCGCACGCCATGCGACCGACGAGGAGGTGCGCGTTCTGCGCGACATGGTCGAGGACGATCGCGCCCTCATGAACGACCCGCAGGCCATGGCCCGCGCCAACCGGCGGTTTCACAAGCAGATCCACCTTGCCTCGCATAACCGGTTCCTCGTGCAGCAGCTGGATCTCGTGCACCGGTCGATGGCCTTGATGGCGACGACATCGCTGGCCGCGCTTGGCCGACCCGAGGATGCCATCAAGGAACACGATGCCATCGTGAGCGCGATCGAGGCCCGCGATGCCGATGCCGCCGGTGCCGCGTTGCAGGCCCATATTTCCAAGGCCTTCGTGACACGGCTCAAGCTGGATTCAGGTGAGGTGGAAAGTATCGTCTGATCCGTCCTGCCGGATCGGCACCGGCGCCAGGAACAGCCCGTGCGCCGTCTTGTCCCAGAAAAACGGTTTCAACACTAGTTCGTAAAGCGCCTTGTAGGCCGCGAATGCCCCGAGTGGGCCGTAGAAATGCATGGTCGGCACCCACCACAGAAGGTGTTTGTGGCGCGGACCGGCCACGGACACTGACACGGCATAGATGATGATGTTGACCACCTCCATCGCCAGGAACAGGCTCCCCATGACTACCAGAAGGTCACGCGGCACCAGCGGGTCCAGGGGGTGCGACAGACCGAACAGCACCAGCCAGAAGGACCACAGCACCGGCGCCAGGAAAAATTGCGACAGGGCCGTCACGAAATGGGTCTGAAACCCCCAGAACTTCCAGGCGCCCAATTGCCGGTAAAGCTGCAAGGGCCGCCGCATGTGCACGAGATAGGTGGTCATGTAGCCCTTGAGCCAGCGGGAGCGTTGCTTGATCCAGGGCCAGAGGCGGCAGTTCGCCTCTTCGCCGGTGACGGTACCGATCATTTCGGTCCGATAGCCGTGCCGCGCCAGCCGGAAGCCGAGATCGGCGTCTTCGGTGACGTTATGCGCGTCCCACCCGCCGACCTCTTCCAGAATATCGCGGCGGAAATAGACCGTGGTGCCGCCGAGCGGGATCGCGAAGCCCAGTTCCGCCATGCCCGGCAGAAGCGTGCGGAACCACGTCGCGTATTCGATCGTGAAGCACCGCGCCAGCCAGTTTTGCCGCGGATTGTAGTAATCCAGCACGCCTTGCAGACAAGCCACCTCTCGCGGCGCGTGCTGGAAGCGGCGGGCGACGGCGGTGATCTGGTCGGGCTCCGGCGCGTCCTCGGCATCGAAGATGCCGATGATGTCGCCCTCGCAGAAATCCAGCGCATAGTTCATCGCCCGCGGCTTGGTCCGGGGCTGACCGTCGGGCACGACAACCGCCCGGATCCAGGGCGGCAGGTCGATCTGGGCCAGGGTCTGCCGGGTCAGCTCGTCCTCTTCCTCGAGCACGAGGATGATGTCCAGCAGGCATTTCGGATAGGTCAGCTGCGTAAGCCTTGCGATCAGGTGATGGGCGATTTCGGTTTCGCGAAACAGCGGCACGAGCACCGAGACCTTGGGCAAGGCTTCGGGCGCGGGCGGGATCGTGGGAGCCGGCAACGCGGCGTCACCGGCGGCAAGCCGCGCGACGAAGGCGGCCAGTTTCATCCCGATCGAGACCACGAGCGTGAACGACGCCCAGAGCGCAATGGCCGCGAATACCATCGTCGGGAACACGGCCGTCACCGTCAGAACCGCCATCAGCGCGACAAGGGTTGCTACGAGCCGAAGGCGCGGCCGGCGCCCCCAGGTTCGACAGCTTTCACTTTCGGGCACGCGCTCCTGCGCCGCCTGCCGGAGCGTATCGCGGTGGCGCAGCGCGATTTCAGCCTGCACCGCGTCGCGATGCGCAACCAGCATCCGTTCGCCCTGGCCCGCCAACTCTTGTCCCGGGGTCGAGGTCACCACCGCATCCAGCCCGTCCCGGTCGGTCACCGGCAAAACCCCACGCTTGAGCAGCATCCCGGGCATCTCGCCGGTTTGGCGGCTGTCCAGTGCTGCCATCTCGGGGGGCATGACGCACCGCGTCTTGAGACGCGCGGCATGGGCCTGAAGCAAGGTGTCCGCCTCAGTCAGCCCTTCGGCGAGAAGGACCCGGTCGAGCGACGCATCGCAATGGGCGCGCACCTGCTGCGCCAGCGTCAGGTCGGACTGCGAGATGATCCCGGCCTTGACCAGGTGCGCACCGACGGCCCCGCCCTTGTCCTTCCGCGTGCGCGGGTGCGCGGGCATCTGGCGCAACTCTGAAATCCCCATGTCGCCCTCCGTGTCGTCCCCCCCTGGCAGACGACATTGGGCAAAAAGGGTTAAGACGGCGTAAAGAAGGGGTTAACAGACCCCTAACGGGGCGTACCGACCACGGTGCGTTTCAGCGATCCATCGACGCCGCGAACCGCTCGAACAGGTAGAAGCTGTCCTGCGGGCCGGGGCTGGCCTCGGGGTGGTGTTGCACCGAAAAGACCGGCCGGTCGGTCATGCGAATTCCGCAATTCGATCCGTCGAACAGCGACACATGCGTTTCCATCACGCCCTCCGGCAAGGTCTGGCTGTCCACGGCGAATCCGTGATTCATGGAGGTAATCTCCACCTTGCCCGTTTCCATATCCTTAACAGGGTGGTTCGCGCCGTGATGGCCGTGATTCATCTTGACCGTTTTCGCGCCAAGCGCCAAGGCCAGCATCTGGTGGCCGAGGCAGATCCCGAAGACCGGCAGATTCTTTTCCAAAATCCCCTCGATCATCGGCACCGCGTATTCCCCCGTCGCCGCCGGATCGCCCGGACCGTTGGACAGGAAAACCCCGTCGGGATCGTGTGCCAGCACCTCGTCGGCCGTGGCCGTCGCGGGCAGAACCGTGACATCGCAGCCCGCGCTGGCCAGGCAGCGCAGGATGTTGCGCTTGGCGCCGTAGTCCACGGCCACGACCTTGTGCCGCGCCTCGGTCTGGCGGGTGTAGCCCTCGGGCCAGGCCCACCGCATCTGGTCCCACCGGTAGGATTGCGCGCAGGTGACGCGCTTGGCCAGGTCCATGCCCTCAAGCCCGGCAAAGGCGCGGGCCTTGTCCACCAGGGCGGCGGTGTCGAAATTTCCCTGCGGGTCATGCGCCAGAGCGACATGCGGCGCGCCCTGCTGGCGGATCGCGCGGGTCAGGCGGCGGGTATCGACCCCGCCGATCGCGATGCGGCCCCGCTTGGCCAGCCAGTCGGCCAGCGTTTCGGTCGCGCGCCAGTTGCTGGGCTGCGTCGGATCCCACTTGACGACCATGCCCTCGGCCACCGGATCGGCGGTTTCGTCGTCGTCCGGGTTCACGCCCACATTGCCGATATGCGGGAAGGTGAAGGTCACCACTTGTCCGGCATAGGAGGGATCGGTCATGATCTCCTGGTAGCCGGTCATCGCGGTGTTGAAGCACAGCTCGGCCGTGGTTTCCCCCGTCGCGCCGAAGCCGCGCCCGTAGAACAGCGTGCCATCTGCGAGCGCGAGGCAGGCGGTCGGGCGGTCTTGGGTCGCTTGGGCCATGACGTGAGTCTCCGATGTGGGCAAATTGGCGTATGTCTATGGGTGTGGCCGGCAAGGGTCAAGAGACAAGATAGCCGCCGGCCAAGCCCGCAAAACAAGGGGTTTCGCTGCGTCACCCCCGCTTGTCACCCGCGGGCGAGTTCTATATTGTCGCGGACTTGTGACCACAGCAGGGGACAAAGCTGCATGGACTTGCGTGAGCGGGTGAATTCCGCCCTGAAACGGGCGATGAAGGAAAAGGACATGGCGCGCCTTGCGACGCTGCGTCTGATCAATGCCGCGATCAAGGACCAGGACATTGCCCGGCGCGGCGCGGACGGCGAAGCGGGGGTCACGGATGCCGACATCCTCGCGATCCTCGCCAAGATGACGAAGCAGCGCCAGGAAAGCGTGCGCGCCTACGAAGAGGGCGGACGGCTGGACCTGGCCGAGCGCGAGGCGCAGGAAATTGCGGTGATCGAGGAATTCCTGCCCCGCCAGTTGAGCGACGACGAGGTTGACGCGGCCATAGACGCGGCGATCAAGGAGGTCGGGGCCACGTCGATCCGCGACATGGGCAAGATCATGGGGCAGTTGAAAGAGAAGCACGCCGGGCAGATGGATTTCGGCGTGGTCGGCCCCAAGGTCAAGGACAAGCTTCAGTAAGCGGCGGGCGTCATTGCGCGGGTTCGGGGGTGGCTGCCGCGCGCAGAGCCTGCACGATCTCGCCATAGAGCGACTTGCGTTCGTCTTCGGACAGGAAGGCGCCGATCTCGACCTCGCGGCCCTTGCCCTTGAGCGTGATGTAATGCGCGACCGGCCCGCCGGTGGGGTGCATCTCGGCCTTGGCCCAGTAGCTGTTGCAATCCCATTCCTGAACGCGCCCGCCGGGGTTGGTGCGCACGAGGTGGATGGTGTCGGGGTCGATCGTCAGCTCTTCCGACATCTCGGCATCGCGGTAGGACCGTTCGAGCGCCCACCAGATCCCCGCCACCGCCAGAAGCAGGAACGGCAGTATGCCCCACAGCACCACCGTTCCCAGGAGCGGGTAGAGCGGGATGGTAATCATCGTGAAGGTGGCAAGGATGAAGGCCGCAAAGCCCTTGCGCGGCAGCGAGCGGTGCGGCCAGAGCCTGAGGCGCGCGCTGCGCGCGGAGGATTCATCTGCGGACCATTCATAGGGCATGGCGGTATATTAGTGCCTGCGCGCGGGTTGAAAAGATCGCGCGCGGGGGTACGGGCTGCGAAAATCCGCCGCTGGTGCTTTTGCCGGCGGGAGTGCCGGAAAAACATGCGCGGAAAGCCTGTAAGCCGGATTCTGTCCAGGGGTTTCCCCCTTGGATGACCATTCCTCTGGATGCCGTGTTGCCACGGCACCTCAAGCTGCCAACCCGGATCGCCGGGGCAAGGCGCCCCTGCGGGCGGTATCGGTTGCCCGACCGGCCCCGCGCGCGATCCCTATTCGGCATTGCTCCCGGTGGGGCTTGCCGTGCCGGTCCTGTTGCCAGTCCCGCGGTGGGCTCTTACCCCACCGTTTCACCCTGACCGCGCGAGATGCGCGGCGGTCTGTTTTCTGTGGCGCTTTCCCTCGGGTTGCCCCGGCCGGGCGTTACCCGGCACCGTCGCCTTGTGGAGTCCGGACTTTCCTCGGGAGGGGATGCCCCCCGCGGCCATCCGGCCTTCCGCGCAAAGCTGATCTAGGGATCGCCAGCGGTGCGGTCAACTGGAAAGCGGGCCGCGAGATCGGCCATCAGCGCGCGATCCGTGTCATCCAGCGGACCGGTGGCCCAGGGGCGGAACCTGAGCCGGAAGGCCCGGAGGGACAGGTCATCGGCACTGTCGGACACATCGGGCACGGCATAGCCGAAGCGCCGCGCATCGGCATGGAAATCCCCCGGTGCGCGGCCCTCGGCGGGCCAGACGCTCAGGCCCTGCCGTGCCAGCCTGCGCCAGTCGAAGCGCGGGCCGGGATCATGCTTGCGGTGGGGCGCCATGTCGGAATGGCCGATCACGCGCTGCGGAGGGATGTTCCAGCGGGCCATGATACCGCGCATCAGCGCGGCAAGCGCCACCATCTGCGGGTCGGGGAACGGATGGGCGCCGGTATTCGCAAGCTCGATCCCGATGGAGCGGGAATTCACATCCTCCACGCGGCCCCACCGCCCTGCCCCGGCATGCCAGGCGCGGGCCTCTTCCGGGACCATCTGCCAGACCCGTCCGCGTTCGCAGACCAGGTAGTGGGCCGAGACCTCGGCCGACCGGTCGCAGAGACGTTCGAGCGCGGCTTCGGCGCTGTGCATCGCGGTGTAGTGCAAAACGATCAGGTCGGGGCGAGCGCCGCCCCGACGCTCGCCAAAACTGGGCGAGGGATGGTCGATCACGCCGGGGGGCTGGGGGCCCACCAAGCGCGGTTACCCGCCGACGGCCTTGCGGAACGGCGCCGGGTTCCAGTCGCAGGCGTAACCGTCGCCATCCGGGTCGAGCCCCAGCCGGTCGCGCTGCGGGCCGCCGCGCGACAGGAAGTCGATCTGCGCCTGGTCGGGCGAGGCGTAGGCCGCGCAATTGCGGCGGAACTTGGCCTCGGAATTGAAGCCCGAGCGCGAATAGACCTGAGTGCCTACCGGGTGGCTGCTGTTGAGCGCGTATTGCACGATGTTGGGCTCCGACCCGCCGCTGCGCGGCGGCAGCGCCTGCGGCTCGATCACCTTGTACCGCTCGCGGTTGCGGGCGATCAGCTCGGCGTCGCTTTCGATCGAGCGTTCGGCGCTGACCGCGTCGAAATCGGTTTCCTCGGAAATGCCGGTCGCGGTGGTCACGGTCTGGGGTGGCGGGTTGTTGGGATCGGCATGGACCACCGGCTCGCCGGAATTGGCGGCGCGTTCCTGCAGCGCGGCGCGGGTCTCGGCGGCCAGATCCTCGGCGCCGCTGTCGCCCGAAGCGGTCGCGCCGCCCGGCGCCTCGGCTGACGCATCATTCAGGGTTTCCGTCGAGACGGTATTGGGCGCAGGCAAAGGATTGCCGGCCAGTTCCGCGTCGCGGGCGCGCTTTTGCTGCTGGTAGTCTTCGTAATCCCCGAAGCCCACGCCCGCCGCGCTGTCCGGCACGGAGGGGGAGCAGGCGGTCAGGGCCGCAAGCCCCGCTGCACAAAGAAAGAAACGCATCTTGTCATGTCCTGGCTTCAGCGATCGTCTGATCGCAGCCTTTACCACCATTTTTCGGGCTTCGCCACAAAACCGGCCGCTTGTTCCAGCGCGTAGGCCGTATTCAGCAGGTCGCCCTCTTCCCAGGGGCGGCCGATCAGCTGCAGGCCAAGCGGCAGGCCCTGCTTGTCCAGCCCCGCCGGCACCGCGATGCCCGGCAGCCCCGCCAGGTTCACGGTGACGGTGAACACGTCGTTGAGATACATCTGCACCGGATCGGCATCGGCCATTTCGCCCAGACCGAAGGCCGCCGAGGGAGTGGCCGGGGTCAGGATCGCATCGACGCCCGCGTCGAACACCTGTTCGAAATCGCGCTTGATGAGCGTGCGGACCTTGCGGGCGCGGTTGTAATAGGCGTCGTAGAAGCCCGCCGACAGCACGTAGGTCCCGACCATCACGCGGCGTTTCACCTCGTCGCCGAAGCCCTCGGCGCGGGTTTTCTCGTACATCTCGACGATGCCGTCGCCCTGCTCCAGCTTCGCGCGGTGGCCATAGCGCACGCCGTCATAGCGCGCGAGGTTGGACGACGCCTCGGCCGGGGCGATCACGTAATAGGTGGGCAACGCATACTTGGTATGCGGCAGCGAGATGTCGCGGATCTCGGCGCCCGCATCCTTCAGCATCGCGGTGCCGTCAGCCCACAGCTTCTCGATTTCGTCGGGCATGCCGTCCATGCGGTATTCGCGCGGGATGCCGATGACCTTGCCCTTGATGTCGCCGGTCAGCATCGCCTCGAAATCCGGCACCGGGAGATCGGCACTGGTGGAATCCTTGGGATCGTGGCTGCACATCGCCTCGAGCATGATCGCGGCGTCGCGCACCGTCTTGGTCATCGGTCCGGCCTGATCGAGCGACGAGGCGAAGGCCACGATCCCCCACCGCGAGCAGCGCCCGTAGGTGGGCTTGATGCCGGTGATGCCGGTGAAGGCGGCGGGCTGGCGGATGGAGCCGCCGGTATCGGTGCCGGTCGCGCCAAGGCACAGGTCGGCCGCCACGGCCGAGGCCGAGCCGCCCGACGAGCCGCCCGGCGTCAGCTGCCGGTCATCGACCTTCCACGGGTTCACCGCGTTGCCATAGACCGAGGTTTCGTTGCTGGAGCCCATGGCAAACTCGTCCATGTTGAGCTTGCCCAGCATCACCGCGCCCGCGTCGAACAGGTTTTGCGTGACGGTGGATTCGTATTCCGGCTTGAACCCGTCGAGGATGCCGCTGGCGGCCTGGCTGGCCACGCCCTTGGTGCAGAAGAGATCCTTGATGCCAAGCGGGATGCCGCACAGCTTGGGCGCGTCGCCCGCCTTGATCCGGTCATCCGCAGCCGCGGCCTGCTGGCGGGCGATGTCGGGCGTGTCGTGGACGAAGGCGTTGAGCGCGCCCGCGCCCTCGATCTGCGTCAGGCAGGCTTCGGTCAGGTCAACGGCGGTGGTGTCGCCCTTGCGCAGCGCGTCGCGCGCCTCGGCGATGGTCAGCGTGTTGAGATCGGTCATTATTCCACCACCTTCGGAACCGCAAAGAACCCCTCGCGCGCGTCGGGCGCGTTCGACAGGACCGTGTCGGCCATGCCGCCCTCGGTCACCTTGTCCGCGCGCCGCTTGAGGCGCATGGGCGTCACGCTGGTCATCGGCTCGACGCCCTCGACATCGACCTCTTGCAGTTGCTCGATGAAGCCGAGGATGTCGTTGAATTCCTGCGCCAGGGCGGGCAGATCGCCCTCCTCGACGTGGATGCGGGCCAGCTTGGCCACCTTGGCGGCGGTGTCCTTGTCGATCGACATGCATCAATCTCCGTTTTCCAGTCGCTACCGCGTTTAGCGCCCGGGCATCGGCGGCGCAAGCATGTGGCGGCGGTAAAGCTCGATCATCCAGGCCAGCATCACCGCGTTGAGCAGATGCCAGCCGAAATGGGTGCCGAAGGGGATCATCGAACAGGCCACCGCATCAAGGCTGCGGAACGTGAGCGACAGCATCAGAATCCCCGCCCCGATCAGCAGGTTGCGCGCCGTGTCAGGCGCCCGCGACCTGAGCGCCAGCCCGTAGCCCGCGATCAGCACCGGCAGCGGCAGATACCCCGCCGAGGCCCCCAGCACCGGGATCAGCGCCAGCACCGGCACCATCGCCACCGCCAGCACCACGGCCGCCGCCGTGCCGAACAGCGCCGCGCCCCGCCCCATCCGCCAGAATCCGCGATTGGCCGCGTAGATGTAGATCAGCACGAAGGCCATGATCGGCAGCACGTCGGCCATCGCGGCCCAGGCCTGCGCATGGGTGTGAAACAGGAACGAGCCCACCCCGATCGCCGCCAGCACCGCCACGAGGGCCCGCGCCAGCGGCAGGCGCGCATGTCCCAGCCGGCGCCACATCACGATTGCGGCAATGACAAAGGCCGCGTTGGTCACGGCGTTCACCGGCTCGGCCCAGTACCCGGCATCCATCCGCTCGCAATAGCCGTCCACGGCGCGCATCCAGTCCACGGGGCTTTCCTCCTGTCCCAAGGTTGTTAGGGTGAGTGCAAAACATAGGGAGAGACACATGAAAATCACATGGCTTGGACATGCCTCTTTCCGGCTCGAGATCGGCGGGCTGGTTCTGCTGGTCGATCCGTGGCTGACCGGAAACCCGATGCTCGAGCCCGACCAGCATCAGCCCGCCACCGAAGGCGCGACCCATATCCTGCTGACCCATGCCCATTTCGACCATGCGGGCGACCTGCCGCAACTGGCCAAGGATCTGGGCGTGCCGGTCGTGGGCCAGTTCGACCTGATGTCCTATTGGGAAGAGCATGAGGGGCTTGAGACCGTGGGCTTCAACAAGGGCGGCACCGTCGATCTGGACGGGGTCAAGGTGACGATGGTGCACGCGGTGCATTCGACCTCGATCGGGACCGAGACCGGCCCGCATGTGCCGGGCACGGAATGCGGCTACATGATCGCGGGAGAAGGGCATGTGATCTACCTGTCGGGCGACACCGACGTGATGGCCGACATGAAGGTGTTTCACGACCTGCACGAGCCCGATATCGGCATCCTTTGTGCCGGCGGACATTTCACGATGGACATGCGGCGCGCGGCCTATGCGGCAAAAACCTTCTTTGATTTCAAGACGGTGATCCCCTGCCATTACAAGACCTTCCCGATCCTCGAACAATCGGCCGAGGAATTGGTGCGGGCCTTGCCCGAGGTGGACGTGATCGAACCCGAGGTCATGACCCCGATCGAGATCTGAAGGTGTCCGGCGGCCCGGCGTCAGAGATCGGGCCGGTCGGCATCACCGCGCCGGTCGCGGAAAAACCTCTTGAGCAGGGCCTCGGCCTCTTGCGCGGCGATGCCGTCGTAGATCTCGGGCACGTGATGGCATTGCGGGTGCGAGAAGACCCGCGCGCCATGCGCCACCCCGCCCGACTTGGGATCGGACGCGCCGTAATACAGCCGCGCGATACGGGCCGCCGAGATCGCCGTGGCGCACATCGCGCAGGGCTCCAGCGTCACGTAGAGCGCGTGGCCCGGCAGACGTTCGCTGCCCGCCGCCGCACAGGCCGCCCGGATCGCGAGGATCTCGGCATGGGCCGTGGGATCGTTCAGTTCGCGGGTGCGGTTGCCCGCCTGCGCCACCATGCGGCCCTGCGGATCGACGACCACCGCGCCGACCGGCACCTCGCCGCGATCGGCGGCGGCGCGCGCCTCGACGAGCGCGGTGTCCATATGGCTAGCAAAGCGCATGGCCCCTCTTGCCGCGCACTCGGCGCTTTCGCAAGGGCGGGCTTTGCGCTAAGCCCTGCGCCATGACCGAAAACACCCATAAAGGCGACCGGATCGCCAAGGTGATCGCGCGGGCGGGCGTGGCCAGCCGGCGCGAGGCGGAGCGCATGATCGAGTCTGGCCGCGTGATGGTTAACGGCAAGACAATCGAGCGCGCGGCCCTCAATGTCACGGAAAAGGACCGCATCACGGTGGATGGCCGCGACCTGAACGCGCCCGAGCCGCCGCGCATGTGGCTCTATCACAAGCCCACCGGGCTGGTGACCACCACGAGGGACGAACAGGGCCGGCCGACGATCTTTGACGAGCTGCCCGAGGACCTGCCGCGCGTGATGAGCGTGGGGCGTCTGGACATCAATTCCGAGGGGCTGCTGCTGCTGACCAATGACGGCGGGATCAAGCGCAAGCTGGAACTGCCCTCGACCGGCTGGCTGCGCAAATACCGGGTGCGGGTGAAGGGCCGCCCGAGCGACGAGACCTTCGCGCCGCTGCGCCAAGGTCTTGAAATCGATGGGGAAAAATTCCAGCCCATGACCGTGGTGCTGGATCGTCAGACCGGGGCGAACGCCTGGGTGACGGTGGGCATCCGCGAGGGCCGCAACCGCGAGGTGCGCCGCGCGATGGAGGCCGTGGGGCTGATCGTGAACCGTCTGATCCGCATCTCCTACGGGCCGTTCCAACTGGGCAATCTCAAGCCCGGCGCGGTCGAGGAAATCCGGCCCAAAGTGCTGCGCGATCAGCTTGGGATGGAGGACGAGAAGCGCCCCAAGACGCCCGGAAAACCGCGTCCGCAACGCACCCGGCGTAAACGATAGGGCGAATCGGGGCCTGCACCCCTTGTTAACAAGGCCAAACCGCGATCGGCATCACGTCGGTATTACGTCGGTATCACGTCGGTATTCGGCCCGTGGGCGGCGAGTATTAACAGACCGCGCGCCGGCCGTTTATCGAAACCGGGGGGCCTTTCGTACAAACCGGCCCGGGCGGCCCGGACGTGACGTTTTGGCGCGCGCGCCAAGCTGGCCGGCCCTGAGATTGGGCTTGCCAAGACACATTTCCGTGTAGGAATACGTCGGGGATGAAACCGCGCCTGATCCTCCGGGCCAGCCCGAGCGGGCTTGTCGCCTTTGTCCTGTCCGCCCTGCTGGCGGTGCAGGTGGCGACGGGGTTCATGCCCGCGAGCGCGTCGGCCGGGAATGGCGAGGCGGGGTTCGAACTGGTGCTCTGCACGGGCGACGGCACGCGCACGATCACCCTGCCGGCATCCGACGGTGACGGGGATGCCCCCGCCGCACCGTCAACCCTTGGCGGCCATTGCCCGCTCTGCATCCTGTCGGTCGCGCTGCCGGGCTGCGGGTTCGAGCCCGCCGAGGTGGCGCGCGTCGCCCTGGCGCTGCGGTTCACCCGTGCGGCAGCCGACCAGACCCGAGGTGCGGCCCTGCGCCGAACCGATGCGATCCGCGCCCCGCCCCTGACCGTCTGATCCTTTCCTGAACATCGCGCAAGACCGATGGCGCGGGCCGACCGCCCGCCCCCGGTGCGCGCGGCGATCCTTTCCAATTCTTCAGACGGCAAATCACATGAACATTCACAAACCGACGTGCCTTGGCACGACCGCCCTGCTGCTGTCCTCGATCTCCGGCCTGGCGCTGGCGCAAGAGGCTCAGACCACTCCCATCACCCTCGATCCCATCGTGGTCCAGGGCGTGACGATCGCCGATGGGCCGATGTCCACCATCGTCGCGCCCGCGGACCTGAAACGCAGCCCCGCGCAGGACGGCGGCGAGGCGCTGCGCGCCGTGCCGGGCGTGACCTCGGGGCG
>JAASSQ010000212.1 GCA_021767845.1 Roseovarius sp.
CCCGTGGTCGAGGAGATTCGCGCCTATCGCGGCGTGCTGGAAGATATCGAGGCGGCGCGCGCGATGCTGGACGATCCCGAGATGCGCGACCTGGCCGAAGAGGAACTGGCCGAGCTGGAGGCGCGGCGCCCGGAGATGGAAGAGCGTTTGCGGCTGGCGCTTTTGCCCAAGGATGCCGCCGATGCGCGGCCCGCGATCCTGGAGATTCGGCCCGGCACGGGCGGCGAGGAGGCGGCGCTCTTTGCGGGCGATCTGCTGCGGATGTATCAGCGCCATGCCGAGGCGCGGGGCTGGTCCTTCGAGATCATCGAGCTGAGCGAGACCGAGCTTGGCGGGATCAAGGAGGTGGTCGCGCGGGTGGCGGGCGATCATGTCTTTGCCCGGCTGAAGTTCGAATCCGGGGTGCACCGGGTGCAGCGCGTGCCGGAAACCGAAAGCGGCGGGCGCATCCACACCAGCGCCGCCACCGTCGCCGTGCTGCCCGAGGCGGAGGACGTGGATGTCCAGATCGACCCCAATGATTTGCGGATCGACACGATGCGGTCCTCGGGCGCGGGCGGGCAGCATGTGAACACCACCGACTCGGCGGTGCGGATCACCCATGTGCCCACCGGGATCGTTGTGACCAGTTCCGAGAAGTCGCAGCACCGCAACCGCGAGATCGCGATGCAGGTGCTGAAGACCCGGCTGTTCGACATGGAGCGCCAGCGCGCGGCCGAGGAACGCTCGGCCAGCCGCGCGGCGCAGGTCGGCAGCGGCGATCGCTCGGAGCGCATCCGCACCTACAATTTCCCGCAAGGGCGGATGACCGATCACCGGATCAACCTGACGCTTTACAAGCTGGACCAGGTCATGGCCGGCGATCTGGACGAGGTGATCGACGCGCTGACGGCGGATGCGCAGGCGACGCTGCTGGCGGAGATGGAGGGGTGAGCGGCACGGTTCAGGACGGGCTGCGCGATCTGGCAGGGACATTGCGGCAGGGCGGGGTGGACGACCCGGCGCGCGAGGCGCGGCTGATCCTGGCGCATGTGCTGGGGGTTGCGCCCGGACGGATGACCCTGATCGCGCCCGATCCGCTGGATGTCAATGATCTGGAGGCCGCGCACGGATTGGCGGCGCGGCGGGCCGGCGGCGTGCCGATGGCGCATCTGCTGGGGTACCGGGAGTTCTACTGCCGCCGCTTTGCGGTTGACAGCCGCGTGCTCGACCCGCGGCCCGAAACCGAAGCACTGGTGGGCGAAGCGCTGTCGGCGCCGTTCGCGCGGGTGCTGGATCTGGGCATCGGTTCGGGCTGTATCCTGCTGACGCTGCTGGCCGAACGGGCCGACGCGACCGGCGTGGGCGCCGATCTGTCGGAGGCGGCGCTGCGCGTGGCCGAGGCCAATGCGGGTGCGCTTGGGCTGGCGGGGCGCTGTGCGCTGGTCCGTTCGGACTGGTATGAGCGGATCGCGGGGCAATTCGACCTGATCGTGTCGAACCCGCCCTATATCGCGGCGGCCGAAATGCCGCATCTGGCGCGCGAATTGCGGCACGAGCCGCGCATCGCGCTGACCGACGGGGGCTGCGGGCTGAGCGCCTATCGCGTGATCGCCGCCGGGGCGGGGGCGCATCTGCGCGCGGGCGGGCGGCTGCTGGTCGAGATCGGCTGGCAGCAGGGCGAGGCGGTGGCCGGTCTGCTGCGCGCGGCGGGATTCGCGCAGGTCGCGGTCCTGCCCGACATGGACGGTCGCGACCGCGTGGTGCGTGGGTTCTGGCCGGGTCAGGACGGGTAAAGGGGGGCACCAGCGCCAAAAAACGCGGTTTTTGGCCGAAATTCGTGGATTACCCTTGTATCGGGCCGAGTGGCGTGTTTAGTGGTGTGCAGTCAAGGAGATGCCGACACCTGACCGGGTGTTGCCCTTGACGACAAGCCAATACAAGTCGGATCCGATTTGAAACAGGGCGCACAGGGCGCCGAACGGATCAAGCGACGCTTTGAGCACAGGGCTGAACAGCTGAAACAATGAGATCATCCAAGTCACGTTCGCGGAACAAATCCGGCCGTAACCGGTCGATGGGCAACATCGTCAATCGGGTCTTCGAAAGCTCGGGCCCCGAAGGCAAGGTGCGCGGCACGCCGCAGCAGATCATCGACAAGTACAACCAGCTGGCCCGCGACGCGCAGCTCGGCAATGACCGGGTGGCGGCGGAAAACTTCCAGCAGCACGCCGAGCATTACCTGCGCCTGCTGAGCAGCGCGCAGAAGGAACAGGATGCCCGGCGCGAGCAGCAGGAACGCGAGAACCGCGAACGCCAGGCCGAACGCGACCGCGAACGGGCCAAGCGCCAGGAGCGGGAATCGAACGGCGGCGCGGACCCGTCGGACAGCCCGCAGCCCGAGGCGGCGGAGGCCGAGGCCAAGGACGACAGCGGCCTGGTCGAGACGCCCGAGAGCAAGAAGGCCGACAAGCCCAAGCGCGCGCGCAAGCCCAAGCCGAAGAAGAAAGACACCGGCGAGGGCGGTGGCGAGCCGTCCGACCAGGGCGGTGCAGGCCCGGGCGAGTCCGGCGCCACGGAGGCGGCGGAGTAGGCCCCGAAGCGGCCCTGCGCCCGGCACAACGGGCGGAGCAGGGGTATTTTGCCAAGAAGAAGCAGGGGCCGCGCGCCCCTGTTTTCGTTCGGGGGTCAGGCGTCAAGCGTGCGGGCGAGCGCGCAGAACCGTTCCAGGTCCACCGTTTCGGCGCGGTCGGTCGGCGCGATGCCGGCGGCGATCAGCCGGTCCTCGATATCCGGGGCGAGCCCCTTGAGCGCGGCGCGCAGCATCTTGCGGCGCTGGTTGAACGCCTTGGCGACGACCCGTTCGAGGATGGCGGGATCGGCCGGGTAGCGCGGCTGCGGCAGCGCGGCGAGATGCACCACGGCGCTGGAAACCTTGGGCGGGGGCGTGAAGGCCGAGGGCGGCAGATGCATCACGATCCGCGCCTCGCAGCGCCACTGGGCGAGGATCGCCAGCCGCCCGTAGGCCTTGGAGCCGGGCTGCGCCACGATGCGATCGGCGACCTCGCGCTGGAACATCAGGGTGAGGCTGTCCCAGGCCGGTGGCCAGGCGGGCGGCGTGAGCCAACGGATCAGAAGCTCGGTGCCCACGTTATAGGGCAGGTTGGCCACGATCCTGATCGGCGGGCTCAGGTGCTCGAGCGGGTCGATGTCGAGCGCGTCGGCATTGAGCACGGTCAGGCGGCCCGGATAGGCCTGCGCGATCTCGTCGAGCGCGGGCAGGCAGCGGGCGTCCTTTTCCACGGCGAGCACGTGGCGCGCGCCCTCGGCCAGAAGGCCCCGGGTGAGGCCGCCCGGGCCGGGGCCGATTTCCAGAACGTCCGAGCCGGTCAGGTCGCCCGCCGCGCGCGCGATCTTGGCCGTCAGGTTCAGGTCCAGCAGGAAATTCTGCCCCAGCGACTTGCGCGCGCTGAGCCCGTGGGTGGCGATCACCTCGCGCAGGGGGGGCAGGGTGTCGATGCCGCTCATGCCGGGCGGGCGCGGGCGGCGCCCATGTCATGCGCCAGCTTGAGCGCCTCGATCATCGAGGAGGCGTTGGCCAGCCCCCGGCCCGCGATGTCGAGCGCGGTGCCGTGATCGGGCGAGGTGCGGATGAAGGGCAGGCCGAGGGTGATGTTCACGCCGCGGTCGAAATCCAGCGTCTTGATCGGGATCAGCGCCTGGTCGTGATACATGCACACCGCCGCGTCATAGCCGCTGCGCGCGCGGTCGTGGAACATGGTGTCGGCCGAGAGCGGGCCGCGCAGGTCGAGTCCCTCGGCGCGCAACTGGTCCAGCACGGGGGCGATCAGGGTGGTTTCCTCGTGTCCCATCGCGCCGCCCTCGCCGGCATGGGGGTTGAGCCCGGCCACGGCGATGCGCGGCGCGGTCAGGCCGAAATCGCGGATCAGGGCCTTGTGCGTGATGCGCAGCGTGTCGCGCAGCAGCGGCGCGGTCAGGGCGGCGGGCACCTGCGACAGGGGCAGGTGAATGGTCGTGGGCACCACCCGCAGCTTGGCCGAGGCGAGCATCATCACCACGCGGTCCACCCCGGCGAGCGCGGCCAGGTATTCCGTATGGCCGGGATGGGCGAAGCCCGCGCCATCCTGAAGCGCCTTCTTGTGGATGGGCGCGGTGCAGAGCGCGCGGGCGGCGCCCGATTGCACCAGCGTCACGGCGCGCGCGATCACGTCGATCACGCCTTGGGCGTTGGCGGGATCGGGCGTGCCGGGGGTGTTCGGCGCGGGAAAGTCGTGGCGCAGCACCGGCAGCCCGGTGCGGGCGGCGTCCGCGGCCTTGGCGGGCTCGGCGATCTCGGCCACGGGCGTTCCGGGGGGCAGGTGCGCGGGGTCGCCGATCAGGAAGAACGGCAGCTCCGGCCCGAGCGCGCGCCAGGCCTTGGCCGCCAGTTCCGGCCCGATGCCCGCCGGTTCGCCGCAGCACAGCGCGACAGGCCGGGTCATTCCAGCTCGATGATGCGGGCTTCGGCGCGCAGCTGCGCGAGGTAGCTGTCGCCGAAGGAATCGATCCGGCGGTTGCGGATGGAATTGGCCAGTTGTTCTGTCGAGGGGCCTTCGCCTTCGAGTTCGGGGGTCCGGCCGCAGAGCATCAGGAGTACGAGGGTCTGCCCGTTGGCGCGGGTCAGGTTGGCCGAGATCTCGCCGGGGTCGAGCTTGGCAAGCTCCATCGCGATGTCGCCGGGGATTTCGCCCGGCGCGCGCGAGACGCGGTCGAGCACCTCGGGAGGCTGGTCCTTGGCCACCCCGTAGAGATCGTCGCAGGTGTCGGTGTTGGCCCGGATCTGGGCGGCGCGGGCCAGCGCACTGTCGCTGCGGCCGCCGTCGATGTAGTAGGAGGCGTATTCGATGGCCGCGTATTCGGGGTCGGGCGCCTCGGTTTCCGCGATATCGCGCAGCTGGAAGAGGGCGATCGCGCCGTCGATCGGCAGCGGATCGCTGACATCGCCCGGCGCAAGCCCGAGGATGATCGGCCGCAGCTGCGCGGGCAGGTTGGTGATCGGCATCCAGTCGAGCCGCCCGCCGCGTTGCGCCGAGGCGGAGGCCGAGTATTGCTGCGCGGCCGAGGCGAAGGCGCCGAGGGTGTCGATCTCGGACAGGCGCGCGGCGCGGTCCTGCGCGGCCTCAAGCTCTTGCGGCGGGGCCGGCAGAATGATTTCCGACAGCAACACCCGCACGCCGGACCCTTCCGTCAGGGCGGCGCGGGCGCGTTCGATGTCGGCTTCGCTGACAGACACGCGCGGCGCGAAGCGCGCGCGGATCAGTTCG
>JAASSQ010000213.1 GCA_021767845.1 Roseovarius sp.
GCCGACTCGATCCTCGAGGCGATCGACGCCGAGATGGACGTGATCGTCTGCATCACCGAAGGGATCCCCGTGCTCGACATGATGCGCGTCAAGCGCGCGCTGGAAACCTCGAAATCCATACTGATCGGGCCGAACTGCCCTGGCGTCATCACCCCGGATGCCTGCAAGATCGGCATCATGCCCGGCCACATCCACAAGCGCGGCAAGGTGGGCGTCGTCTCGCGCTCCGGCACGCTGACCTACGAGGCGGTGAAACAGACCACCGATGTGGGCCTTGGCCAATCCACCTGCGTCGGCATCGGCGGCGACCCGATCAAGGGCACCGAACATATCGACGTGCTGGAATGGTTCCTGGACGACGACGAGACCGAGGCGATCATCATGATCGGTGAAATCGGCGGCTCCGCCGAGGAAGACGCCGCCGCCTTCCTCGCCGAAGAACGCAAGAAAGGCCGCTGGAAGCCGACCGCGGGCTTCATCGCCGGGCGCACCGCGCCTCCGGGCCGCCGGATGGGCCACGCCGGCGCGATCGTCGCGGGCGGCAAGGGCGGCGCCGACGACAAGATCGAGGCGATGAAATCCGCCGGCATCGTCGTCGCCGACAGCCCCGCCACCCTGGGCGAGGCCGTTCTGGACGCCATCGGCAAGGGCTGACGGCTTGGCGGGATGCGCACGCAGCGCGTCCCGCTTCCTGCGCCAAAGCATCGCGACGGCCACCCGCCAAGCGAATACCGGGTTGCTCTCCTGATGCTTTACAAGATCGGTCAGAAAGGACGCGCCATGACGGATCAATCACCGAACGACCAGTTTCACGCCTCATCCTTCATGCAGGGGGCCAACGCGGCCTACCTTGAACAGCTCTATGCGCGCTATGCCAACGATCCCAACGCCGTGGACGAGGCGTGGCAGGAGTTCTTCCGCCAGCTTGGTGACGGCGACGCCGACATCCGCAAGGAGGCCCAGGGCCCGTCCTGGTCGCGTGGCGATTGGCCGCCGATGCCCAATGACGATCTGACCGGCGCGCTGACCGGCGAATGGCCGGCCGAGCTCGAAGCGGCCAAGGCCGGCGACAAGATCAAGGAAAAAGCGTCCGAAAAGGGTGTCGAGGTGTCGGACGACGCCGTGAAGCGCGCCGTGCTCGATTCGGTGCGCGCGCTCATGCTGATCCGCGCCTACCGCATCCGCGGCCACCTGATCGCGCAGCTTGACCCGCTCGGCCTGCGCGACCACGGCTATCGGCCCGAGCTGGACCCGAAATCCTACGGCTTCACCGAATCCGACATGGACCGCCCGATCTTCATCGACAACGTCCTCGGGCTACAGGTCGCCTCGATCCGCGAGATCCTCGAGATCGTCAAGCGCACCTATTGCGGCACCTTCGCGCTGCAATACATGCACATCTCCGACCCCGAGCAATCCGCCTGGTTGAAAGAGCGGATCGAAGGCTACGACAAGGAGATCAAATTCACCCGCGAGGGCCGCAAGGCGATCCTCAACAAGCTGGTCGAGGCCGAGGGGTTCGAGAAATACCTCCACGTCAAGTACATGGGCACCAAGCGGTTCGGCCTGGACGGCGGCGAAAGCCTGATCCCGGCGATGGAGCAGATCATCAAGCGCGGCGGCAGCCTCGGGCTGAAGGAGATCGTCATCGGCATGCCCCACCGCGGCCGCCTCAGTGTGCTGGCCAACGTGATGGGCAAACCCTACCGCGCGATCTTCAACGAGTTCCAGGGCGGCAGCTTCAAACCCGAGGACGTGGACGGCTCGGGCGACGTGAAATACCACCTCGGTGCCTCCTCCGACCGTGAATTCGACGGCAACAAGGTCCATCTCAGCCTGACGGCAAACCCCTCGCATCTCGAGGCGGTGAACCCCGTCGTGCTCGGCAAGGTCCGCGCCAAGCAGGACCAGTTGAACGACACCGAACGCACCAAGGTGCTGCCCGTCCTGCTGCACGGCGACGCGGCCTTCGCGGGCCAGGGCGTCGTGGCCGAATGCTTCGGCCTGTCGGGCCTCAAGGGGCACAAGACCGGCGGCACCATGCATATCGTGGTCAACAACCAGATCGGCTTCACCACGGCACCGCATTTCTCGCGCTCCTCGCCCTATCCGACCGACATCGCCCTGATGGTCGAGGCCCCCATCTTCCACGTCAACGGCGACGATCCCGAAGCGGTCGTGCACGCCGCCAAGGTCGCCACGGAATTCCGGCAGAAATTCCAGAAGGACGTGGTCATCGACATGATCTGTTATCGCCGCTTTGGCCATAACGAGGGCGACGAGCCCATGTTCACCAACCCGGTGATGTACAACAAGATCAAGAAACAGAAGACCACGCTCAGCCTTTACACCGAACGGCTGGTGGCCGACGGCCTGATCCCCGAAGGCGAGGTCGAGGACATGAAGGCCGCGTTCCAGTCCTACCTTGCCGACGAATTCGAGGCCGGAAAGGAATACCGCCCCAACAAGGCGGACTGGCTGGATGGCAAGTGGTCCCACCTCGACAGCAAGGACGAGGACTACCAGCGCGGCGAAACCGCAATCAAACCCGAAACGCTCGAGGAAATCGGCAAGGCGCTGACCACGGTCCCCGAGGGCTTCCCGATCCACAAGACGGTGGGCCGCCTGCTCGAATCCAAGCGCAAGATGTTCGACACCGGCGAAGGTTTCGACTGGGCCACCGCCGAGGCGCTCGCCTTCGGTTCGCTGCAACTCGAAGGCTACCCGGTGCGCCTGTCCGGCCAGGACAGCACCCGCGGAACCTTCAGCCAGCGTCATTCGGCCTTCATCGACCAGAACACCGAGGAACGGTATTTCCCCCTCAACCACATCCGTGAGGGGCAGGCCCGCTACGAGGTGATCGACTCGATGCTCTCGGAATACGCGGTCCTGGGCTTCGAATACGGCTACTCGCTGGCCGAGCCCAACGCCCTCACCCTGTGGGAGGCCCAGTTCGGCGATTTCGCCAACGGCGCGCAGATCATGTTCGACCAGTTCATCAGCTCGGGCGAATCCAAGTGGCTGCGCATGTCCGGCCTCGTCTGCCTGCTGCCGCACGGCTACGAGGGGCAGGGCCCCGAACACTCCTCCGCGCGGCTGGAACGGTTCCTCACGATGTGCGGCGGCGACAACTGGATCGTGGCCAACTGCACGACCCCGGCCAACTATTTCCACATCCTGCGCCGGCAGTTGCACCGCACCTACCGCAAGCCGCTGATCCTGATGACACCGAAATCGCTGCTGCGGCACAAGCTGGCCGTCTCGAAGACCGAGGAATTCACCACCGGGTCCAGCTTCCACCGCGTGTTGTGGGACGATGCGCAATACGGCAATTCCGACACGCAGCTGAAGCCCGACGACCAGATCCGCCGCGTCGTGCTGTGCTCGGGCAAGGTCTATTACGACCTGCTCGAGGAACGCGACAAGCGCGGGCTCGATGATGTCTACCTGCTCAGGATCGAGCAGTTCTACCCGTTCCCGGCCATGTCGATGGTCAAGGAACTGGAACGCTTCAAGCAGGCCGAAATGGTCTGGTGCCAGGAAGAACCCAAGAACCAGGGTGCCTGGTTCTTCATCGAACCCAATATCGAATGGGTGCTGCAGCGCATCGAGGCCAAGCACACCCGTCCCACCTATGCCGGCCGCCCGGCTTCCGCTTCGCCCGCCACGGGCCTGGCGTCCCAACACAAGGCACAACAAGAGGCGCTGGTCGATGCCGCGCTCACCATCGAAGGGAAATAACGCATGTCGACAGAAGTTCGCGTCCCCACGCTCGGAGAATCCGTGACCGAGGCCACCGTCGCCACCTGGTTCAAGAAACCCGGCGACGCCGTCGAGGCCGACGAAATGCTCTGTGAGCTGGAAACCGACAAGGTCACCGTCGAGGTGCCCGCCCCGGCGGCCGGCACGCTTGGCGAGATCGTCGCCGGCGAAGGCGAGACCGTGGGCGTCGATGCCCTGCTCGCCACCATCACCGAAGGCGAGGCCGCCGCGCCCAAGGACGACGGCAAGACCGCCAAATCCGCTGCCCCGGACAAGGGCGAGAGCGGCGACAGCGGTTCCGCGGGCGGTGAAACCATCGACGTGATGGTGCCCACCCTCGGCGAATCCGTGACCGAGGCGACCGTCTCGACCTGGTTCAAGCAGGTGGGCGACAGTGTCGCCGCCGACGAGATGCTGTGCGAGCTGGAAACCGACAAGGTCTCGGTCGAGGTGCCCGCCCCCGCCGCCGGCACCCTGACCGAGATCCTCGCCGGCGAAGGCGACACCGTGCAGGCTGGCGGCAAGCTGGCGCTGATGTCCTCGGGCGACGGCGCAGGCGCCGCACCGGCCAAACAGGAAGACGCTTCCGAACCGGCCGGAACCTCCGATCAGCCATCCGGCAAAAGCGGCAAGGATGTCGAGGATGCGCCCTCGGCGAAAAAGGCGATGGCCGAAAAGGGCCTCAGTTCCGATCAGGTGCAGGGCTCGGGCCGTGACGGCCGCGTGATGAAGGAAGACGTGGCCAAGGCCGGGTCGCAGGGCGGCGACAAGCAGGCCGCCCCCAAGCCCGCGTCCGAACCGGCCTCCGCACCGCGCGGCCCGGTCAGCGCCGACGATGCGGCGCGCGAGGAACGGGTCAAGATGACCCGCCTGCGCCAGACCATCGCGCGCCGCCTCAAGGACGCGCAGAACACCGCCGCGATCCTGACCACCTACAACGAGGTGGACATGACCGCCGTCATGGACCTGCGCAACGAATACAAGGACGCGTTCCAGAAGAAGCACGGCGTCAAGCTGGGCTTCATGTCCTTCTTCACCAAGGCGTGCTGCCACGCGTTGAAAGAGGTGCCCGAGGTCAACGCCGAGATCGACGGCACCGACATCGTCTACAAGAACTTCGTGCATATGGGCATCGCCACCGGCACCCCGCAGGGCCTTGTCGTGCCGGTGATCCGCGACGCGGATTCCATGTCCTTCGCCGATATCGAGAAAGCCATCGCCGAGAAGGGCGCCCGCGCCCGCGACGGCAAGCTTTCCATGGCCGAAATGCAGGGCGGCACCTTCACCATCTCCAATGGCGGCGTTTATGGCTCGCTGATGTCCTCGCCCATCCTCAATCCGCCGCAATCGGGCATCCTGGGGATGCACAAGATCCAGCAGCGCCCGATGGTGGTGAACGGCGAGATCAAGGCCCGCCCGATGATGTACCTGGCGCTCAGCTACGATCACCGCATCGTTGACGGCAAGGGCGCGGTCACCTTCCTCGTCCGCGTGAAAGAGGCGCTCGAAGA
>JAASSQ010000021.1 GCA_021767845.1 Roseovarius sp.
CGCCTCGGGCCGGTCGGGCTGGGCCGATACCGAGCTCGATGGTCCGCGCAAGGATCTGAACGCGCTTTTCGACCTGATCGTGAACCACGTCCCCGCCCCCCGCCAGGTGCACCGCGCCGACGATGATTTCCGCATGCTCGCCACCACGCTCAGCGCCGATCCCTTCGTCGGCCGCATCCTGACCGGCCGGGTGGAATCGGGCCGCCTCAAGATGGGTCAGACCGTGCAGGCCATCAGCCGCATCGGCCAGAAGATCGAACAGTTCCGCGTCACCAAGATCCGCGCCTTCCGCGGCCTCGGCCAGCAGGACATCGACGAGGCCGTGGCCGGCGACATCGTCAGCCTCGCGGGGATGCAGAAGGCCACCGTGGCCGACACGATCTGCGCGCTGGCCGTCGAGGAGCCGCTCGAGGCGCAGCCGATCGACCCGCCCACCATCTCGGTCACCTTCGGCATCAACGACAGCCCGCTTGCCGGGCGCGACGGCAAGAAGGTGCAGTCGCGCGTCATCCGCGAACGCCTGATGAAAGAGGCCGAATCGAACGTCGCCATCCGCGTGACCGACACTCCCGGCGGCGAGGCCTTCGAGGTCGCGGGCCGCGGCGAACTGCAGATGGGCGTCCTGATCGAGAACATGCGCCGAGAGGGCTTCGAGCTCAGCATCTCGCGCCCGCAGGTCCTGCTGCGCGAGGACGAGAACGGCCAGACCGTCGAGCCGATCGAGGAAGTCACCATCGACGTGGATGACGACTATTCCGGCGCGGTGATCGAGAAACTGACGGGCAACCGCAAGGGCGACCTTGTCGAGATGCGCCCCGGCGGCGCCGGCAAGACCCGGATCATCGCCCACGTCCCCTCGCGCGGGCTGATCGGCTACCAGGGGGAGTTCATGACCGACACGCGCGGCACCGGCGTTCTGAACCGCGTGTTTTTCGGATGGGCGCCCCACAAGGGCCCGATCCCGGGCCGCCGCGCGGGCGTGCTGATCTCGATGGAGGACGGCGAATCCGTCTCCTACGCGCTGTGGAACCTTGAAGAGCGCGGCCGCATGTTCATCGGCGCGCAGGAAAAGGTCTACCAGGGCATGATCATCGGCGAGCACAGCCGCGAAAACGACCTCGAGGTGAACCCTCTCAAGGGCAAGAAGCTGACCAACGTACGCGCGTCGGGCTCGGACGAGGCCGTGCGCCTCACCCCGCCCGTGCAGATGAGCCTGGAAGAGGCGATCGCCTATATCGACGATGACGAGCTTGTCGAGGTCACCCCGAACGCGATCCGCCTGCGCAAGCGCCATCTCGACCCGCACGAGCGCAAGCGCGCGGCGAAATCGGCCTAGGGCGCGATCTCGATCCGGCCCAGAACCTCCAGCCCGCCGCGCCCGTCGCGGCGGGTGACCACGATCTCGCCCGACCCGGCCCCCTGCCCGGTCAACGCGCTGATATTGACGAAATGCGTCACCATCAGCACCCGCGCATCCCCGGGCAGCGCCGCGATGCGCTCCAGCGTCTCCGCTGTCTGCGCCGCCCGGTCCCCGCGCCCGGCGAAATGCGAATTGAGCGAGGGTGTCTCGGCCACCGCGCCGATCTCCAGCAACTCGGCCGTGTCGCGCGCGCGGCACCACTGGCTTGTCCAGACGTGGTCGAACGCGACACCCGCATCGCGCATCGCCTGCCCCACGCGCCGCGCCTGGTCGCGCCCGCGCGCATCCAGGTTGCGCTGCGTCGCACAGTCCCCCAACTCGAAATGCGCGGGATCGCCCGTGCCTGGTGCAAGTGCGTGGCGCATCAGCGCCACCACCCCCGGCTGTTTCAGCAGAGACATATCCTGCGCCACCGCCGAGACCGGCAGCAGCACGACAAGACAGACGAACAGATACCGCATGGCCAACCCTCCTCCTTGCCAGGAAGGTTAGCGCGCTCCGCACCGGCGGCCAGTGGCTATTCGCTGGTCTCCACGATCAGCAATTCCCGCTCCGAGGCGCCGCGCGCATGGCTCAGCGCCTCTTGGTATTCGGGGCTGTGATAACAGGCCTCGGCCGCCTCGACGCTCGGGAATTTCGCCACCACGTTGCGCGGCCGGTCCTTGCCCTCAAGCTGAACGTAGCGCCCGCCGCGGGCGATGAACGCCCCGCCATGCTTGGCAATCGCGGGGCCCGCCAGCTTGGCATACTTGCCATAGGCCTCTTCGTCGGTGACCGTCACATGCGCAATCCAGAGTGCAGGCATCTTATCCCTCCAAAACCTTTTCTGCGGCCTTAATCGCGGCCTCGGCGTTGCCGGCATCCCGGCCCCCGCCCTGCGCCATGTCGGGCCGGCCGCCGCCACCCTTGCCGCCCAGTTCCGGGGTGGCCGCGCGCACCAGGTCAACCGCCGACACCCGGTCGGTCAGATCCCCGGTCACGCCGGCGGCCACGGCCGCCTTGCCATCGGCATCGGCGATCAACAGCACCGCGCCGGACCCAAGCCGCGCCTTGTGCTCGTCGATCAGCGCCGGCAGATCCTTGCCCGACACGCCCTTGAGCACCTGCGCGATGAACTTCACGCCGCCGACCTCGTGCGCCTCGGCACCTTCGCCCTGCGCGGCACCTCCGGCCATCGCCAGTTCACGGCGGAGCTGCGCCACCTCGTTGGCCAGTTGCTTGCGCTCTTCGGCCAAAGCCCGGACCCGCTCGACCAGGTCCTCGGGCCGGGTCTTCAACTCGGCCGCCAGGGCATCGACGCGCTGCGCCTGCGCGCCCAGATATCGGCGCGCGGCCTCGCCTGTCAGCGCCTCGATCCGGCGCACCCCCGCGCTCGACGCCTGGTCGGCGGTGATGACGAACACCCCGATATCCCCGGTCTGCGTCACATGCGTGCCGCCGCACAGCTCGATCGAATAGGTCCGGCCATCCGTACCCCGGCCCGATCCGTCCTGCTTGCCCATCGACACGACGCGCACCTCGTCGCCGTATTTCTCGCCGAACAGCGCCTGCGCGCCGATCTCTCGCGCGTCATCGGGCGTCATGATCCGCGTCTCGACCGGGGCGTTCTGGCGGATATAGGCGTTCACCTCGGCCTCGACGCGGTCCAGTTCCTCGCCGGTCAGGGCCTTGGCATGGCTGAAATCGAACCGCAGACGGTCGGGCGCATTGAGCGATCCGCGCTGCGCGACATGATCGCCAAGCGCCTCGCGCAGCGCCTCGTGCAGAAGGTGCGTGGCCGAGTGGTTGGCTCGGATCGCCGTGCGGCGGGCGTGATCGACCTCCAGCTGCGCGGCCTCGCCCTTGGCGATCTCGCCCTCGGTCACCTCCGCGAAATGGATCGAGACCCCGGCCACCTTGCGCGTGTCGGTGATGCGCACCGCGCCGCCCTCGGTCTTCAGCGTTCCGGTGTCGCCCACCTGGCCGCCCGCCTCGGCGTAGAACGGCGTCTGGTTCAGGACGATCTGCACCTCCTGGCCCTTGGCGGCCTTGTCCACCGCCGCGCCATCACGCACCAGCGCGGTGATCTGGCCCTCTGCGGTCTCGGTATCGTAACCAAGGAAATCGGTGGCGCCCGTTTCCTCGGCGATGTCGTACCAGATCGCGGCATCCGCCGCCTCGCCCGAGCCGGACCATGCCGCGCGCGCCTTGGCCTTCTGTTCGGCCATCGCGGCATCGAAGCCCGCGACATCCACCTCGCGGCCCTGCTCGCGCAGCGCGTCCTGCGTCAGGTCCAGCGGGAAGCCGTAGGTGTCGTACAGCTTGAACGCCGCCGCCCCCGGCAAGGGCGCCCCGTCGGCCAGCTTGCCCAACTCTTCATCCAGCAGGCGCAGCCCGCGATCAAGTGTCTGGCGGAACCGCGTCTCTTCCAGCTTCAGCGTTTCCTCGATCAATGCCTGCGCCCGGCCCAGTTCGGGAAAGGCCTGCCCCATCTGGGTCACGAGGTTCGGCACCAGCCGGTACATCACCGGGTCCTGCGCGCCCAACTGATGCGCATGCCGCATCGCCCGCCGCATGATCCGGCGCAGTACGTATCCCCGCCCCTCGTTCGACGGCATCACCCCGTCCGCGATCAGGAAAGAGGTCGAGCGCAGATGGTCCGCGATCACCCGGTGATGCACGTTGCCCGGCCCGTCCGGCGCGCCATCGGTGATGTTGGCGCTCGCCTCGATCAGGCTGCGCAGCAGGTCGGTGTCGTAATTGTCATGTTTGCCCTGCAGCAGCGCGCCGATCCGTTCCAGCCCCATGCCGGTGTCGATCGACTGCATGTCCAGCTCGCGCATCGAGCCATCCTCGAACCGCTCGTTCTGCATGAAGACGAGGTTCCAGATCTCGATGAAGCGGTCGCCGTCCTCCTCCGGGCTGCCCGGCGGGCCACCCCAGACCTCGGGCCCGTGGTCATAGAAGATTTCCGTGCAGGGCCCGCAGGGGCCGGTCGCGCCCATCGACCAGAAATTGTCATCCGTGGCGATGCGGACGATCCGGTCGTCGGGCAGGCCCGCGTATTTCTTCCAGATCTCGGCCGCCTCGTCATCGGTATGGTAGATCGTGACCAGCAGCCGGGACTTGTCGATGCCGAATTCCTTGGTCAGCAAGTCCCAGGCGAAGGGGATCGCCTGCTCCTTGAAATAGTCGCCGAAGCTGAAGTTCCCCAGCATCTCGAAAAACGTGTGATGCCGCGCGGTGTAGCCCACGTTGTCCAGGTCGTTGTGCTTGCCGCCCGCCCGGACGCATTTCTGGCTGGTGGCCGCGCGGGTGTAGTCGCGATGCTCGACGCCGGTGAACAGGTTCTTGAACTGCACCATGCCGGAATTGGTGAACATCAGCGTCGGGTCGTTGCGCGGCACCAGCGGCGAGCTGTCCACGACCGTGTGGTCGTTCTCCTCGAAGAAGTTGAGAAAGGTCGAGCGGATTTCGTTCAGCGTGGGCATCTGGATCTCTTCGTCGGGACGGGTTTGGCCTTGCGTCATGCCGGTTTATCCACCGCCGGGGCCGGTGTCCACAGCAAGAAAAAGGCCCGGCCGCCTGCGCGACCGGACCCGATGTTCAACGCCAAAGGCCGGGTGGAGGCTCAGGCCTCCAGGATGCCGTCGTCCCCCTCGTCGTCCGACGCCCCCTCGGGCATGTCGAAATCCAGCCCGTGCGCGGCACGGATCTTGTCCTCGATCTCGTAGGCGACCTTGCTGTTGTCCTTCAGGAACTGCTTGGCGTTCTCGCGCCCCTGGCCGATCCGCTCGTCGCCATAGCTGAACCAGCTTCCCGATTTCTCGACAACGCCGGCCTTGACGCCAAGGTCCAGCAACTCGCCCGTCTTCGAGATGCCCTCGCCATACATGATGTCGAATTCCACCTGCTTGAAGGGCGGCGCGACCTTGTTCTTCACCACCTTGACCCGCGTGGCGTTGCCCACGATCTCGTCGCGATCCTTGACCGAGCCGATGCGGCGGATGTCCAGGCGCACCGAGCTGTAGAACTTGAGCGCGTTGCCGCCGGTCGTGGTCTCGGGGCTGCCGAACATCACGCCGATCTTCATGCGGATCTGGTTGATGAAGATCACCGTGCACTTGCTGCGGCTGATCGACCCGGTCAGCTTGCGCATCGCCTGGCTCATCAGGCGGGCCTGCACGCCCACGCTGCTGTCGCCCATGTCGCCTTCCAGCTCGGCCTTGGGCGTCAGCGCCGCGACCGAATCGACGACGATCATGCTGACCGCGCCCGAGCGCACCAGCGTATCGACGATCTCCAGCGATTGTTCGCCCGTGTCGGGCTGCGAGATCAGCAACTCGTCCAGGTCCACGCCCAGTTTCCTGGCATAGATCGGATCGAGCGCGTGTTCGGCGTCCACGAAGGCGCACACCCCGCCCTTCTTCTGTTCCTCGGCCACGCAATGCAGCGTCAGCGTGGTCTTCCCCGAGCTTTCCGGCCCGTAGATCTCGACGATCCGCCCCTTGGGCAGCCCGCCGATGCCGAGCGCGATGTCGAGGCTGAGAGAGCCGGTCGAGGTGGCCTCGATATCGGCAACGGGGTTGTCCGAGCCCATCTTCATGATGGACCCCTTCCCGAACTGCCGTTCGATCTGCGCCAATGCGCTGTCGAGGGCCTTCTGCTTGTCCGCGTTCTTCTTGCTGTCCATGGATAAAAGATCTGCCGTTGCCATTGTTCCGGTCCCTTATTTCACACCCTGTTTCGGGCGGCAATCACTGCCTGTGTTCACCTCTTGTTCCGGCCGACCATGGAGACAAAAGAAGAACATTTCAAGATAATTGTTCACAATCCCCAGTTTTTCGCGCAGAGATTAAAAAGTGGTTACCACATGCCCGGCCACGGCGATTCAACCATGGACAGGTTTCGAAATGCTCGTGTTTTCAAAGGCCAAGCTGGTCTTCCTGTCGGTGCCCAAGACCGGCACGACGGCCTGGCAGACCGCGCTTGGCCCGCATGCCTCGATGGTGGTCGCCGATCCGCCCGAGCTGAAACACGCCCCGGTCTTTCGCTACAACCGCTTCTTCCGCCCCGCCCTCGAGAAATTCTTGGGCACTCCGCTCGACGTGGTGGCGGTGATGCGCGAGCCCGTCGATTGGCTGGGAAGCTGGTATCGCTACCGGCGGCGCCCCTTCATGAAGGGCCAGCGGAATTCGACCCACGAGGTCAGTTTCGACAGCTTCGTCGAGGCCTACACCCGCGGCGACAAACCGCCTTTCGCCAATGTCGGCTCGCAGGCCAAGTTCCTCGAGCCGCAGAAAAACGGCACCGCCGTCACCCATCTTTTCCGCTACGAGGATCAGGCCGGGCTGCGCGCCTTTCTCGAATCGCGGCTCGGCGTGCAGGTCGATCCAGCGACGGAGAACGCCTCGCCGCCCATGGTGCTTGAGCTGTCGCAAGAGACGCGGGCCAAGCTGGAGCGCAAATGCGCCCCGGAATTCGCGCTCTGGCGCGGGATCGGCCCCGATGGAGCCTACACGCCGCTTGCGCCCCCGGACTGAGCGGCCCGCGGCAGGTCAGGCCACCTGTCGCTGCACGATGTCGGTCAGTTCGGTGAGCGAAAACGGTTTGGGCAGGAAGACCGAATTCGGGATCCGGGCCTGGTCCTCCCCGAAAGTTTCCTCGGCATAGCCCGACATGAACACGACACGGACGCCGGGCCGCGTCTCGAGCGCCTCGCGCACCCAGCTTGGCCCGTCACGGCCCGGCATCACCACGTCCGTGACGAAAACATCGACCGCCAGGTCGGGATCCTGCAGCAGTTCCAGCGCATCTTCCGCCGATTCGGCCTCGAGCACGGCAAAGCCGCGCATCTGCAACGCGCGGCTGGCAAAGGCGCGCACCGGCGCTTCGTCCTCGACCAGCAGCACCATCCCCGATCCCGGCTGAGCCGCAGGCTCTCCTTCGCCCGGTCCGTCGGCTTCGGGGGCCGCCAGGCCCGTCTCTTCGTGGGCGGGCAGCAGCACTTCGAAACGGGCCCCATCGCCCGGGCTGCTTTCGGCGAAGATGAACCCGCCGGTCTGCTTGACGATGCCGTAGGCCGTGGAAAGCCCCAGGCCCGTGCCCTCGCCCGTGCGCTTGGTGGTGTAGAACGGCTCGAACACCTTTTGCAGCTTGTCGGGCGCGATGCCCTCGCCCTCATCGGCCACCTCGACCGAGACATAGCAGCCCGGCGCCACCACAACGCGGCCTCGCCGCATCGGCTCGTCGAGCGCGACGTTGCGGGTGGTGATGCGGATCTGTCCGCCCTCGGGCATGGCATCGCGAGCATTGACGACAAGGTTCATCAGCACCTGTTCCATCTGCCGCTTGTCCGCCCGGACCCGCGCCAGCACCGGGTCGTGGCTGAGGCTCAGTTCCACCTTCTCACCCACCAGCCGGTTCAGCAGATGGGTCAGGTCCGCCAGCATGTCGCGCAGGTCCATGACCTCGGGGCGCAGCGTCTGCTTGCGCGAAAAGGCCAGCAACTGGTTGACGAGGGCGCCCGCGCGATTGGTGTTCTGGCTGATCTGCACCAGGTCGGCATAATCGGAATCGCCCTGGTCATGGCGCATCAGCAACAGGTCGCAATGCCCCGAAATCGCGGTCAGCAGGTTGTTGAAATCATGCGCTACACCCCCCGCCAACTGCCCGATGGCCTGCATCTTCTGGCTTTGCACGAACTGCGCCTCGAGCGATTTGAGCTTGGTGGCGTCGGTCAGCACGGCAATCAGGACCGTCCTGCCCTCCTCCACGGTGCGGTTCAGCGTGACCTGCGCGAACACTTCGCGATCCTCGCGGCGTACGCGCATGAACTCCGAATGCGCCGCGCCACGCCCGGACGCGGCATCGTTCAACCAATCGCTGATCGACCGGCCCAGCCCCTCCATCACGTCGCCCATCCGGCGCCCGTCGCTGCTTTCGACCCCGAGCAGATCGCGCGCCGGCCGGTTCGACAGGTGAATCTCGCCGGTGGGCGCCAGCTTCAGCAGCGGCACCGGCAGCGCATCGAAGAACGCCCAGCCATCGGGCCGGGCCTCGGGCGCCTCCATCCCCGGCAGCAGGTACAGATCCCGCCGTCCCGCGGCCCCCTCCAACTCGACCGCAAGGCAGGGCTGCGGCCCGTCCCGCGTTTCGATCGGATTGACCTGCCCGGGACGCAGCGGCGGATCGGGGCAAATCCGGTCGAGGCTGCGCACGCGTTGTCCGACCAGGTCGCGCGCGGCCGCGTTCATGAACAGGATCGTGCCGTTTCGCCCGACCGTCAGCATCGGCAACGGTGCGGGATCGGCCCCGGCCTGGCCCCGGTCGGACGGTTTCTCGACCCGCCAAAGGAACAGGTCGCCGCCTGCCCGGTGCACCGCGACGCGCAGGTGCCCGTCGCGAGTGACCACATGCTCCTGCGCCGTGCCCGCGGTCTGCGCGCGGCTTTCAAGGCGGAACAGCAGCGGCGCGGGGTTCGCGACCGCGCCCTGGAGAGCGCCGGCCAGGGTTTCGGCCTGCCCGGCCTGCAAGGCATCCGTCGCGGCGGGATTGGCATGGACAAGCCGCCCGCCGGCCCGCGCGATCAGCGTGGGCGCGGGGTCATGGGCCAAAAGCGGGGCCAGCCGCGCGCGATCCGCCGCGGCGCCGCGCTGCGCGGCCCGGTCGATCACATGCGACCAGCCCGCGACCAGCGCCAGCACCCCGGCCACCAGCAACAGCACGATCCGCGCAGGCCCCGGCCCAAGAAGCCCGCCTGCCGCCGCGAAGGCCAGCGCCGCCAGAAGAATGACGCCCGATCGCGGCCGCAGATCCGATGCGGCGCGCCGCACCGGCGCGATGAAGTCCAAGGTGTCTGCCACGTTCGCGGCCCCGTCATGCGATTCGATACCCGCATTAGTGACGGGCAGCCGTTAAGACCGACTTAATGACAGCGCGAAATTCCCGTCAAGGTTGCGCAAGGCGGCGCTCAGGGCCGCAAGTACACGCTCAGGTAGAACCCGTCGCCATCCCGGGCCACCGGCCAGCGGCGGCGCAGCCGTTCGGCCCATTGCGGATGCCGCGCCATTAACGCATCGCTCTGTGCCTCGTTTTCCTCGCGCAGCAAGGAGCAGGTCGCATAGGCCAGCTGTCCTCCCGGTGCGACCAGGGCCTGCGCCTCGTCCAGGATGCGCGCCTGCAGCGCCACCAGCTCGTCCAGCCGCGCGGGCGTCAGCCGCCACTTGGCGTCCGGCGACCGCCGCCAGGTACCGCTGCCCGAACAGGGGGCATCGCACAGCACCATGTCGAACGGCCCCGCCGCGGCCACATCGCCCGGCGCCAGACACGTCACATTCACCCCGGCGCGGTCCGCGCGGGCCGGCAGGTGGGCCATCCGGCGCGGCACGGCGTCATGGGCGAGCCACTGCGCCTCGCAGCGCGCGGCCAGCGCAAGGGTCTTGCCGCCGCCGCCCGCGCAGTAATCCAGGACGCGCGCGCCCGGGGCGATCTCCAGCACTTCCATCGCCGCCTGGCTGGAGCCGTCCTGCAACTCCACCGCCCCAGAGCGATACGCCTCGGACTGCGCGACGCGGCGCGCGCCCTCGGTCACGCGCAACGCGGTCGGGGCGATGGCGGCGGGCTCAACCTCGATCCCGTCTTCACGCAACAATTCAATGGCTTGCGAGACACTTTTCATCTTGACGTTGACCCGCAACACCACCGGCGCCCGCTCCCGCAGCGCCAGCGCGGCCTCCTCCGCCCCGGCCCCGAGCGCCGCGCGCAGCGGCCCGATCAGCCAGTCGGGCATGTCCCACCGGGCGCCCTCATCCGCCGGGGGCGCGCCCGCGGACTGTTCCCGCGCGTCAAGAGGGGCCGGCGCGTGGCGCGCGCCGGTAAAGATCGTATCCGCGTCCTCGCCCGCCGCGCGCAGCGCGCCCAGCATCAGCCCCCGGCCTGTCCCGGCCCCGCCCAAAGCCGCGTAGGAGCGTTTGCAGCGCAGCGCCTGGAAGACGTGATCGCGCACCGCCGCGCGATCCTTGGACCCGGCAAAGCGCGAGCGCCGCGCCCAGCCGGTCAGCGCCTGTTCCGCCGGCAGCCCATCGAGGATCGCGTCCAGCACCTCGATCGCGGCCTGCACCCGCGCCGCCGGGGTCATGGCGCACCGCGCACCGGATCAGCCGATCCGGTAGTTCGGGCTTTCGCGCGTGATCTGCACGTCATGCACATGGCTTTCCTTGAGGCCCGCCCCGGTGATCCGCACGAATTTGCAATCCCGGCGCATCTCCTTGACCGTGGCGCAGCCGGTATAGCCCATGGCCGCGCGCAACCCGCCCACAAGCTGATGCAGCACGTTGCCCGCCGCCCCCTTGTAGGGCACCTGCCCCTCGATCCCCTCGGGCACCAGCTTGTCGCTGGCGGCGTCCTTCTGGAAATAGCGGTCGGCCGAGCCGCGCGCCATCGCGCCAAGCGAGCCCATCCCGCGATACGCCTTGAACGACCGGCCCTGGTACAGGATCACCTCGCCGGGGCTTTCATCCGTGCCCGCCAGCATGGACCCCACCATCGCGCAGCTTGCCCCGGCCGCGATCGCCTTGGCGAAATCGCCCGAGAACTTGATGCCACCGTCGGCGATGATCGGCACGTCGCCCGCCTCGGCCGCGCAGTCCATGATCGCGGTCAACTGCGGCATGCCGACACCGGCCACCATCCGCGTGGTGCAGATGCTGCCCGGCCCGATGCCGACCTTCACGGCATCCGCGCCCGCGTCGATCAGGGCGCGCGTCGCTTCCGCCGTGGCCACGTTCCCGGCCACGACCTGCACGTTGCCCGGCAGCGCCTTGACCCGCTCCACGGCCACGGCCACGCCCTCGGAATGGCCATGTGCGGTGTCGATCACGATCATGTCCACGCCCGCATCCACCAAGGCCGCCGAGCGTTCGAACCCGGCCTCGCCCACGGTCGAGGCCGCGGCCACCCGCAGCCGGCCCAGATCGTCCTTGCAGGCCGTGGGGTTCAGAACCGCCTGCTCGGTATCCTTGAGCGTCAGAAGCCCCGTCAGCTTGCCCGCACCATCGGTCACCAGCAGCTTTTCGATCCGCCGCGCCTTCATCAGCGACTTGGCCTCTTCGCGGTCCGCGGGCTCCTGAAGGATCGCCAGATCGTCGCTGGTCATCATCACGCGCACCGGCGTGGCGTCATCCTCGGCAAAGCGCATGTCGCGATTGGTCACGATCCCGACGACCCGGCCTTCGTCATCGACCACCGGGAACCCGGTGACGCGATACCGCTCCTGCAGGGCCTTGGCATCGGCCAGCGTCTGATCGGGCTTGAGGGTGATCGGGTTGTAGACGATGCCGGATTCGAAGCGTTTGACCCGGCGCACTTCCTGCGCCTGTTCCTCGATGGTCAGGTTGCGGTGCACCACGCCCATGCCGCCGGTCTGCGCCATGCAGATCGCCATCGCGCTTTCGGTCACGGTGTCCATGGCCGAGCTGAGCAACGGGATATTGAGGTCGATCGCCCCCGTCACCCGCGTCCGCGTGTCGGCGGTGCTGGGCAGCACGCTCGACTTTGCGGGAACCAGCAGAACATCATCGAAGGTCAGTGCCTCACGAATCTCCATCGCGTTTCTCCATGGACAGATCGTTTGGCGCTTCCCTATTACACGGATCAGGCCCGACTGAAAGGGGCATTCTGGCCTTGCCGGGCGCGACCTTTCGGGTCAGCCTCCGCACGAGGCCCAACCATGCAAGGACCGCATGATGACAGACCACGGATACCAGGGCGGACGGCTCGACCTGCCCTTCGTCGGAATCTCCACCTTCGGCAAGCGACCCTACGTGGCCGACTGGTCGGCGATCGAGGCCGAGGTGGCGATCCTCGGCGCGCCCTTCGATTGCGGCACGCAATGGCGCCCCGGCGCCCGCTTCGGCCCGCGCGGCGTGCGCGAGGCCTCGACGCTGTTCAGCTTCGGCCACGCAGGCGCCTATGATCACGAGGACGATGTGACCTACCTGCCCGGCGACGTGCGGATCGTGGACATCGGCGACGCCGACATCGTGCACACCGACACCGAACAAAGCCACGCCAATATCGAAACCGGCGTCCGCGCGATCCTTGCGGCCGGGGCGCTGCCGATGGTGATCGGCGGCGACCATTCGGTGAACATCCCCTGCATCAACGCTTTCGCGGACCAGGGCGACATCCACATCCTGCAGATCGACGCGCATCTCGATTTCGTCGATGAACGCCACGGGGTGCGGTTCGGCCACGGCAACCCGATGCGCCGCGCGTCCGAGAAACCCCATGTCACGGGCCTCACCCAGCTTGGCATCCGCAACGTCAGTTCCACCGCCAAGGACGGCTATGACGATGCCCGCGCCCGCGGCTCGGACATCCTGTCGGTGCGGCAGGTGCGCACACTCGGGCCAGACGCCACCGCCGCGCGCATTCCCACCGGCGCGCGGGTCTATCTCACCATCGACATCGACGCATTCTGCCCCTCGATCGCGCCGGGCACGGGCACACCCAGCCACGGCGGGTTCCTCTATTACGAGGTGCTGGAACTGCTGCAACAGGTGGCCCGCGAGCATGAGATCGTGGGCATCGACCTGGTCGAAGTGGCGCCCGATTACGACCCCACCGGATCGACCTCGATCCTGGCCGCGCAGCTTTTGCTGAACCTGCTGGGATTCGTCTTTCACGCCCGTGGTTTCGGCGGCTGACGCAGGGGCGGCAGAATTTTCGGCAAAATTCTGTCAGGGGGCGTTGCCCCCTCTCGGCCTTCGGCCGTTTCACCCCCGGGGTATTTCCGCCAAGAAGAAACGCCCGCATCCCGCGCTTGGCCTTGCCCCGTCTTCCGCGCTATAGGGGCGCAAACCGAAGCACAGGACACGCATCATGGCCGAGCAGCCCGAGCAGCCGCAGATTTATCTCATCACCCCCCCCGAGATCGAGCTGTCGAGTTTTCCGCAGCGTCTGGCCGCGGTGCTCGATTCGCAGCCTGTAGCCTGCGTGCGGCTGGCGCTTGCCACGCGCGACGAGGACCGGCTGGCGCGCGCCGCCGATGCCTGCCGCGAGGTGACCCATGCGCGCGACATCGCGCTGGTGATCGACAATCACCTGATGCTGGTCGAGCGGCTGGGGCTGGACGGTGTGCACCTGACCGACGGCGCGCGCTCGGTCCGGGCCGCCCGCAAGGAACTGGGCGCGGATGCGATCGTGGGCGCCTTCTGCGGCACCTCCCGCCATGACGGGATGACCGCCGGCGAGGCCGGTGCCGATTACGTGAGCTTCGGTCCCGTCGGGACCACGGCGCTCGGGGATGGCTCGGTGGCCGGGCGCGAGGTCTTCGAGTGGTGGTCGCAGATGATCGAGCTTCCGGTCGTGGCCGAGGGCGCGCTCGATGCACCGCTGATGGCCGAGTTGGCGCCCGTCACCGACTTCTTCGGCGTGGGCGAAGAGATCTGGTCAACCGAAGATCCTGCCGCGGCGCTCGGGGATCTGGTCGCCGCGATGGGCTGATTGGCCGGGTTTTGTACGAAACTTCTGTCACCGCCGCCGGGGTTTGTACGAAACCGTGGGGTAAAGTTGGCGTTTCGTACGAAATCAACCGGCGGCGCGGCGATCGGGCGGCATGCCCTCTCGCACCACCTGTTCGACATGCGCCGCCAAGGCCTTGCGGTTCGTGAAGGCATCCACCCGAACCGGTTGATGATAAACGATTTTCACGCCCCCCTGCCGCCGTGCGGCCAGGATTTTCAGAAGATGAGGCCCGAACTCCATGTCCCCCCACCAGCCGTAGAACCGCGCATCCTCACCCGGCGGGGCCGAGTAGATCACGGTCACCGGCTGGACATGCATTTCATGCAACAGGTTTTGCGCGAAGAACGCCTGAAACAGCGTTGTTTTGAATGGTAAAACCCGCATTCCATCGGTCGAGGTGCCCTCGGGGAAAAACAGCAGCTTGTGCCCCGCCAGAAGCCGCGCCTCGAACATTTCTTGCTGCGCTTTCGCCTCTTTCGGGTCGCGATTGATGAATACGGTGCCGGTGATTTTCGCCAAGGTCCCGATAACGGGCCACCCCGCGACCTCGGATTTCGAAACGAAATAGATCCGCTTGCGGGCGTTCAGGGCGAAAATATCCAGCCATGACGCATGGTTAGCTACCACGGCGCCGGCTTGCCGCATGGGCTGCCCTTCGCTCTCGTGCCGCATCCCCAATACGAAAAACACCGCCCGGCACACCCATTGCGTGACGAAAGGGCTCCACGGCCGATGCACGCCATGAACCGGCCGCTCGACCGCCCGGACCGCAACGGTGGTCAGAACGCCCGCCATCAGGATCGCGCAGATTACCATGCCCCGCAGGGCGGCCCGCGCCCATCCACCCGGACCAAGCGGCGCGCGGGGTGGCGGGCTGCCCGAGTTCCAGGTGAGGGTCACGCCGTAACCTTATTGGAATAAAAGGATTTCTGTTTTTCCGTCATCCGTGCGGTATCCATCACGAGGCAGATATCCGTGGTGTTGAACGCGTGGTCCACGAAGGCACCCTCGCCAACATATCCACCCAGCCTGAGATACGCCTTTATCAACGGCGGCACCTGCAGCATGGCCGCGCGCCGGTCGAGCGCGGCGTCCGGGATCAGGTCCATCGGCTGGAAATGTTCCGCGCGCGCCCGCACCCGCAGCGGTGCCGGGGCCAAGTGCCGGTGATGCAGCAGCGACAAGGGCTGCGCCAGGGCGTGTGGGTCCGTGCCGTGAAAGCTCGCCACACCGAACAGGATCTCGATGCCATGCGTCTTGACATAATCCGCCAGACCCGACCACAGATGATACATGCCCGCGCCGCCGCGATACTCCGCATCCAGACAGGACCGGCCCAGTTCCAACAACCTGCGCCCTGTTCCGCGCAACACGCCGATGTCGTATTCGCCTTCGGAATAGAACTGACCGGCGCGGTCTGCTTGGTCGTCGCGCAGCAACCGGTAAACGCCCACGACAGCAGCGTTTTTCGCCTCGTCAACCAGGAGAAGATGATCGAAGAATGCATCGAACCGATCCCGCTCGAGCCGCGCGTCGTGGTCCACCATGGGGCCGTCGCCGCCAAGTTCCTCGACGAAAACCCTGTAGCGCAGGCGCTGCGCCGCGCGCAGGTCTGCCTCGGTCGTTGCCAGTCTGACGCGAAACTGCGGGCCGGGTGCGGGGGTCATGCTACCTCGGAGACATGCGGGACGTGGCCGAGTTTTAGGGAAGCCCGCCTGCAAAAGCAACGGCCACCCAGACGCTTCTGCAAGTGATCCATTAACGCTTTGGTAACCAAGATCAGTCTTCTATAACCAGAAGCAATTCGACATTCGCCCCGTCGATCACGACCTTGCCGGCCTCCCGGAAATTCACCGTGATGCGGCCACCGATGTTGGATTGCACCTGCCCGGTGCCCCAATCGGGCTGCTCGGGATGCTTCACGAGCATTCCGGGTTCCAGTAACGCATTGAGGTCGGACATCGCACCTGCCTTCCGAGAGAGTTGAATGCCACACCATACCCCGGACATCGCCGCGCTGATAGGGTCGCGCATCTGCCACGACCTGATCAGCCCTGTGGGCGCCGTCGCCAACGGAATGGAGCTTTTGCAGCTGTCAGGAGACGGCGACCGCCCCGAAGTGACGCTGATCAGCGACAGTGCCGCCAACGCGAACGCGCGCATCCGCCTGTTCCGGCTGGCCTTCGGCATCGCCTCCGAGGACCAGCTGACCGCGACCGACGAAATCCGCGGCATCCTGAGCGCCATCTATGCCGGCGGCCGCGTCCTGCTTGACTGGCAGGCGTCGGGCAGTGTGCCGCGCCGTGAAGCCCGCGCCGTGACCCTCGCGATTCTCTGCGCGGAACATGCCCTCCCCTTCGGCGGAAGGTTGAGTGTGAAAAGGACCGGCGGGCATTGGAAGGTCAGCGCCGAAACCCCGCGCTTGCGCGCCGATCCGGCGCTCTGGGACATTCTTGCAGGGGCTCAGCCCGCGCCAGACGTGCCGCCCTCGGCGGTGCAGTTCCTGCTTTTGCCGCATCACCTGTCCGAGATGGGGCGCCTGTGCACGACACGGCAGACCCAAGATGTGTTGGAGCTCAGCTTCTAGGTCCGGGTCGCACCGTCGCCCTCGACCAGATACTTGAAGCTGGTCAGTTGCGCCGCGCCGACGGGGCCACGTGCGTGAAGCTTGCCGGTCGCGATGCCGATCTCAGCGCCCATCCCGAACTCGCCGCCATCGGCGAATTGCGTCGATGCGTTGCGCATCAGGATCGCACTGTCGAGCCGCCGGAAGAAATCGGCGGCGGCGTCATCGTTTTCGGTGATGATGCAATCGGTATGCTGCGATCCGTGGGCGCGGATATGGGCGATTGCCGCGTCGATATCGTCAACCACCTTGGCGGCGATGATGCTGTCGAGATACTCGCAGCCCCAATCCTGCTCGGCGGCGGCTTGCGTGCCGGGAATGGCCTGTAGTGCGGCATCCGCCCGCACCTCGACCCCGGCATCCATCAGCGCGCGGATGACTCCCTGCCCGATCGTGTCCACCACGTCGCGATGGATCAACAGGCATTCGGCGGCACCACAGATGCCCGTGCGGCGCGTCTTGGCGTTCATCACCACTTTCAACGCCTTCTCGGGGTCGGCGTCGCGATCGATATAGATATGCACGATTCCCTCAAGATGTGCGAAGACCGGCACCCGCGCCTCGCGCTGCACCAACCCGACCAGCCCCTTGCCGCCGCGCGGCACGATCACGTCAATCGTTTCGACCATCTGCAGCATCTCGGTCACGGCGGCACGGTCGCGGGTGGGCACGAGCTGGATGGCGTCCTCGGGCAGGCCCGCAGCCTTCAGCCCCTCCACAAGGCAGGCATGAATCGCGCCGGAGGAATGAAAGCTCTCCGAGCCGCCCCGCAAGATCACCGCATTGCCCGCCTTCAGGCAAAGCGCCCCGGCATCGGCGGTCACGTTGGGGCGGCTTTCGTAAATCACACCGATGACACCAAGCGGCGTGCGCACCCGGCGGATATGCAACCCGCTGTCCATGTCCCATTCCGCCAGAACCTCGCCGACAGGATCGTCTTGAGCGGCTACCGCGCGCAAGCCGTCCACGATGCCCTTGATGCGCTCCTCGTTCAGCAACAAGCGGTCCATCATCGCATCCGACAGGCCCTTGTCGCGACCATAGGCCAGGTCCTGTTCATTGGCCGCGATGATCTCGGCCCGTCTGGACCAGACGGCCTCGGCCGCCGCCTCCAGAGCAGCGCGCTTCGCCTCCGCCGGGGCGATGGCCAGCTTGGCCGCCGCCGCCTGGGCGCGCCGGCCGATCTCGGCCATGAGGTCGGGAATGTTGTCGAGATCTTTCATGGGATCGGTCCCCTGGATTTCTTCGGAGCTTATCACCCCGGTACCTCAGAATGCCATATCATCGCGATGGATCAGCGGGCCGCGCGCCGGATAGCCCAGAACCGCCTCGATCTGGTCGGACCGGAGGCCACGGATTTTCGCGGCATCGGCAGCATCATAGCGGGTCAGCCCCTGCCCCAGACTGCGTCCTTCCTCGTCGGCGATTTCCAGCGGATCGCCCCGGCCGAAGGCGCCCTCGACCGCCACGATTCCGGCGGGCAACAGGCTGCTGCCCCCGCGCAGCGCGCCGGCCGCGCCCTGATCGACGAAAACCTTGCCCTTCGGCTTCATGGCGGCGATCCAGGCCTTGCGCTTTTGCTGCGGGTCGCCCTGCGCGGTAAACCATGTGGCCGGAGCCCCCTCTTCCATCGCCCGGATGGGATGCAGGGACGAGCCTTCGGTGATCGCCATGTCGCATCCCGCCGCGGTCGCGGTCTTGGCCGCCATCAGCTTGGTTTTCATTCCACCCTTGCTGAGGCCGGACCCGGCATCGCCCGCCATCGCCTCGATCTCGGGGGTGATGGCCTCGATCACCTCGAACCGGCGCGCGCCCGGATCCTGTGCGGGATTGGCCGAGTAGAACCCGTCCACGTCCGACAACAGGATCAACTGGTCCGCGCCCGCGGTCACTGCCACCTGGGCGGCCATCCTGTCGTTGTCGCCATAGCGGATCTCGTCGGTGGCGACGGTGTCGTTCTCGTTCACGATAGGCACCGCGCCAAGGCGCAGAAGCTGTTCCAGCGTCGCGCGGGAGTTCAGGTAGCGCCGCCTGTCGGCGCTGTCCTCAAGCGTGACCAGGACCTGCGCGGCCCGCAGACCATGCTCCGCCAAGGCCTCGGCATAGGCCCGCGCCAGTTCGATCTGCCCGACAGCGGCGGCAGCCTGGCTCTGTTCCAGCGTCAGGTCGTGCGACGGCAAGCCAAGCGCCCCTCGGCCAAGCGCGATCGAGCCCGAGGACACGATAATCACGTCGGTGCCCCGAGCGCGCAGCCGCGCGACATCCTCGGCCAGTGCGCGCAGCCAGTACGCGCGCAGCTTGCCTGTCTCGCGATCCACAAGAAGCGCCGAGCCGATCTTGACGACAAGGCGCCGGGCGTCGGCTATGGCTGCCACGGCTCGGGTTCATCCTCTTGCATCCG
>JAASSQ010000022.1 GCA_021767845.1 Roseovarius sp.
CGCGCCGTGCGCTACCCGATCTTGTCCTGCACGGCCAACTGTGCGGCAGCAAGTCGCGCCACCGGAACCCGGAAGGGGGAACAGGACACGTAGTCGAATCCCGCCGCCCGGCAGAAGGCGATTGATTCGGGGTTGCCCCCGTGCTCGCCACAGATCGACAGGACCAGTTCGGGTTTCGCGCTCCGTCCCCGCTCGGCCCCCATCTGCAACAGCTCGCCCACCCCCTCCACGTCGAGCGTGTGAAACGGGTCCTCGGCGAAAACGCCCTGCTGCACATAGGTGGACATGAACCGCCCCGCATCGTCCCGGCTCAGACCATAGGTCATCTGCGTCAGGTCGTTGGTCCCGAAACTCAGGAAGGCCACATGCGGCGCGATCTCGTCGGCGCGCAGCGCGGCGCGCGGGGTCTCGACCATGACGCCCAGCCGATAGGTGAAATCCTGCCCGGTCTCATTGCGCACCGCCGCCGCCAGCGCATCCACCCGCGTCTTGACCAGTTCGACCTCGCGCCGTGCCGAGACCAGCGGGATCATGATCTCGGGCACCACCGGGTCGCCCTCGTGGCTGGCCTCGATCGTCGCCTCGAAGATCGCGCGCGCCTGCATGTCGTAGATCTCGGGCACGGTGATCCCCAGCCGCACGCCGCGCATCCCCAGCATGGGGTTGTATTCGCCCAGCGCCTCGACCCGCCGGACCACGTCCGACAGCGGCAGGTCCAGCGCCTCGGCCAGTTCGCGCATCCCGGCGCGGTCGGTGGGCAGGAACTCGTGCAACGGCGGATCGAACAGCCGGATGCACACGGGCTGGCCCTGCATGATTCGGAACAGGTCGATGAAATCGGCCCTCTGCATGGGCAGCAGCCGGTCCAGAGCCGCCGCGCGGTCCTCGCTGGAATCGGCAAAGATCATCTCGCGCATCACGGTCAGCCGGTCGGCCTCGAAGAACATGTGCTCGGTGCGGCACAGCCCGATGCCCTGCGCGCGGAACTTGCGCGCCACCTCGGCATCGGCGGGCGTGTCGGCATTGGCGCGCACCGCGATGTCGCGGACCTCGTCGGCCCATGTCATCAGCGTCTGGAACGACGCATCCCGCGCCGCCTCCAGAAGCGGCGCTTCCCCGGCCAGCACCTCGCCATTGGTGCCGTCGATGGTGATCGTGTCACCCTTCTTCAGAACGCGCCCATCCTTCAGGGTCAGGGTCTTGCGCGCCGGATCGAACCCGATCTCCGAGGCGCCCACAACGCAGGGCAGGCCGATCCCCCGCCCGATCACCGCCGCATGGCTGGTCATGCCGCCCCGCTCGGTCAGCACGGCCACCGCCGCGTGCATCCCGCGAATGTCCTCGGGGCTGGTCTCGCGCCGCACAAGCACGCATGGCTCGTCCCGCGCCGCCGAGGCCTGCGCGGCCTCGGCCGTGAACACGATCTTGCCGCTGGCCGCGCCGGGGCTGGCCGCCACGCCGCGCGCCAGCACCTCCCGCGGGGCCTCGGGGTTGACCTGCCGGTGCAGCAATTCGTTCAGCGCGCGCGGCTTGATCCGCATCAGCGCCTCTTCATGCGGGATGATGCCATCCTCGGCCAGCGCCACCGCGATCGACACAGCCGCCCGGCTGGTGCGCGCCACGCGCACCCCATCCAGAACATAGACTTCGCCGTTCTCGATGGTGAACTCGACCTGCATCTCCTCGCGCAGCTTGGCGCGCATCAGCGACGTATAGGATTTCAGCCGCTCGAAGGCCTCGGGCGCCAGCTCCTCCAGCGACGGGCCGCGCGCGTCACGCTCCAAATAAAGCGCGTCCGAGTCATGCGTCAGCGCCTCGCGGCCCTGGCTCTGGCTCAGGTAGCGGCCGGTGATCTGGCGCGCGCCGGTCTCGCTGTCCACCAGCTGCATCACGCCCGAGCCGCATTCCCCCTGCCCCAGCCCGAAGGCCATTTCCTGCACCACAAGGCCCAGCCCGGCATCCGCCGGGGCGCCCTTGGCCTGCCGCAACAGCCGCGCGGTCGTCCCTTCCCAGGCCCGCGCCATGGAGCGCAGAACCTCGGCCAGTTGCACGGCCGTGTCCTGCGGAAAATCCTCTTCGGTTTCGTCCTCGTAGGCGCGCAGCGCCTGCCGCAGCCCCTCGACCGGGTCTTGCGAGACCTCGTCGAACATGTCCGGGTCCAGCCGCGCGACATGCGTGGCATAGGATTGCACGAATCGCAGGTAAAGCCGCGATGCCGCCTCCCGGCCCAGGCGCTCGCTCAACTCCACGAACTTGGCGTCGTTCATCCCGATATTCAGCACCGCGCCCGGCCCGCCCCAATCCGGGTCTTCCGATGACGGCCGCACACACAGCAGCGCCTGCCGGCTGAACGGCGCGATCAGCGCCTCCATGTCCGGCATCTCGCCCGCGGCGATCCCGTGCACCGCGTCAAACGACAGCGCGATGGTCAGCGGCACGGGCAGATCCAGCCGCACCAGCCGCTGAAGGCACTTCGCCCGGCCACCATGGGTTTCGGTGGCGACCGGCGCGGTCGGGGTGATGAGCGTGAAATGCGGGTCGTCTTGCTGCACTGCGGCACCTCGATTGGGTTGGCGCAGAATACGCCGGATGCAGGTCATGACAAGGGGCAGCGCGCACCGCCCGACACCCGCGGCGGGGCGGTTTTGTACAAAACTCCGATGGCCTGCCCCGAATTTCGTACAAACCGCGGGGGCAAAAGTGACAGGTTGTACAAAACGCGGGCCCGGCGCGGCCGGGTCGGCCGAAGGGGGCCGCGCGCTATCCCTCCAGCTTGGTCAGATCGGCCGCCTGCAAGCAAATATCGCGGATTTTTCCAAGCAGGTTCAAACGGTTACGGCGCACTACCTGGTTGTCCGTATTGACCTGGACCGCCTCGAAAAAGGCGTCGATCGCCCCGCGCATCCCTGCCATGGCCTCCATCGCACCGGCGAAGTCCTCTTTCGCATTGGCCGCCGCAATCTCGGCCTCCGCCTTGTCGAGCACGTCGAAAAGTTCTTTTTCTTCAGGGGCTTCCGCGTATTTCCGGTCCGCGCCGAAGGAATATTCGACCCCGTCCTTCTCCTCGGCCTGGCTCAAGATGTTGTTGGCCCGCTTGAAGCCCTGCACAAGATTTTCCCCGTCCTCGGTTTGCAGGATGTCCTCAAGCGCCCTTGCCCGCGACACGATCAGGCTCAGGTCGTCGCCACCGTCGAGCATCAGGCAAGCGTCGATCACGTCATGCCTAATCCCTTGATCGCGCAGGTAAATTTTCAGACGGTCATGGAAAAACGCCAGCAAGTCGGTGCTCAGGTCGGGCACCCGCTTCCCCACCGTGCGCAGCAGGCTGCCCTCCTCGGTATCCGGCGCCCCGTCCCTGCCCCGCACCCGGTCCACCACCGCATGAAACGCCGCCCCGAACACGCCGCGCTCCGCGACCTCGTCCAGAATTTCTTCCATCGTGTCGATTTCGCCCTCGCTTGCGCGGGCGTGGTTGAGGCTTATCTTGTGGCGCAGAAGCTGGGCATCAATATATCTGTCCAGTTTCAGGCGGTATCCGCCATCCACGATGATGCGGATCACCCCAAGCGCCGCGCGCCGCAGCGCGAAGGGATCCTTGGACCCGGTGGGCTTTTCGTCGATCGCCCAGAAGCCGGTGAGCGTATCCAGCTTGTCGGCCAGCGCCACCGCGACCGACACCGGTGCGGTCGGCACCTGGTCGGATGGGCCAAGCGGGCGGTAATGCTCTTCGCAGGCGGCTGCCACCGCGTCGGGCATCCCGGCGGCCTGGGCATAGTAGCGCCCCATAAGCCCTTGTAATTCCGGGAATTCATACACCATTTCCGAGCTCAGATCGGCCTTGGCCACCCGCGCGGCCTGCGCGGTCAGCGCCGCGTCGGCACCCACCTCACCGGCCAGATCCGAAGCCAAGGCCCCGATCCGCCGGATCCGCGCCGCTTGCGTTCCCAACTGCCGCTCGAACGTCACGTTGTCCAGCTGCGCGATCCAGGCATCCATGCCCTGTTGCGCGATCCGCAGGTCATTTTCCCAGAAAAACTTGGCATCCGACAGCCGCGCCGACAGCACTTTCTGATTGCCCGCAAGGATCGTCGCGCCATGGTCGGCGGTTTCGATATTGGCCACCGTGACGAACCGTTCGATGCGCCCGGTCTTGGGGTTCTTCACCGAAAAGAATTTCTGGTGTTCCTTCATCGAGGTCTGCAGCACTTCGGCCGGCAAGCCCAGGAACTCCTCGTCGATCTCGCCCATCAGCACGACGGGCCATTCCACAAGCCCCGCGACCTCGGACAAAAGCCCTTTATCTTCAACGACTTCAAGACCGCTGGCAAAGGCTTGGCTGGTGGCGTCCTGCCAGATGTGATCGGCGCGTTCCTGCGGGTCGAGGATGACATGATCGCGCTTGAGCTTGGCCTGGTAATCCTCGAACGAAGTCACGGCGAAGCGCCCACCCCCCATGAAGCGATGCCCCTCGGTGGTGTCACCGGCCCTGATCCCGTCGATCTCCAGATCGACGACGCGCGCCTCGGCCGCGTCATCGGTCAGGATGCACAGGATCGAATGCAAGGGCCGCACCCACCGCAGGCTGCCCGCGCCCCACCGCATCGACTTGGGCCACGGGAAATGCCGCACGACATCCTCCAGCACCTCGGCCACGATCGCGTCGGCGGGGCGGCCGGGCTTGGTGATCTTGGCGAAGTAGACCTGCCCTTTCTTGTCGTCGCGCACTTCCAGATCGTCGCGCGACACCCCCGCCCCGCGCAGGAACCCCTCGATCGCCTTGTCCGGCGCATCGACGCGCGGCCCCTTGCGTTCTTCGGTCACCGTGGGGCTTTCGGCCAACAGGCCATCCAGGGCCAGCGTCAGGCGGCGCGGCGTCGAAAACGCCTGCGCCCCGGCATAGGTCAGACCGGCCTCGACCAGCCCATCGGTCATGCGCGCCTTGAAATCCTGCGCGGCCTTCGCCTGCATGCGGGCCGGGATTTCCTCGGAAAAGAGTTCGATCAGCAGATCAGGCATGGCGTTCAATACTCGCTCGGGGGTTCGGGGCAATCTTCGGGGGCGGGCTGGCCATCGAACACGACCTCGCCGCAATGGTTGATCTGGTGCCAGACATATCCGCGCCCATCGTTGAAAACCGCGACGATGCGGTCGATCCCGTATTCGATATTCTCTTGCCCCATGAAGGCAAGCGCGCGGCCCTCCTCGAGCGCGGCACCAATCGCGTCGGCATCGAAACAGTCAAACCATTTCGGCGCCTCCAGCGGCACGGCCTTGTCATGGGTCGCATAGGTCTCGGTCAGGCGCGCATGGTCCAGGTCCGTCGTGAAACAGGCCCGGTAGCGGATGGGAGAACTGTCGGCATCGATGGCGCGGAATTCGGCATGGGGGATCGGTTCGACCTCGCCACTGGCACGCCTGGTCAGTTGCACATCCTCCGGGCCAGTGGCCGGCACCTCTTCGTAGAAGGCGTAAATCTGCAGGTAATAGAGCGACACGCCAGCCACGAGGGCCGACAGGAGGATCGCGAGTCCAAGCACTTTCCCCATCAGGCCACATGCCCCCCGGCTTCGGTCTGGACGAAGGCGTCCGCGCATTTCCTGGCAAGCGCGCGCACCCGGCCGATATAGGCCTGCCGCTCGGTCACGGAAATCACGCCGCGCGCATCCAGCAGGTTGAAGAGGTGACTGGCCTTGATGCACTGGTCATAGGCGGGATGGGCCATGATGATGCGCTGCCCGGTCTTGGGGTCGGTCTCGGGCTGGCTCAGGATCGCCTCGCATTCGGCCTCGGCCTCTTCGAACTGCTTGAACAGCACGTCGGTGTTGGCCACGTCGAAATTCCAGCGGCTGTATTCCTGTTCGGTCTGGCGGAACACGTCCCCATAGCTGAGCGCGATGGGCGCGCCGGGGTCGTTGAAGGGCATGTCCATCACGTGGTCGATACCCAGCACATACATGGCCAGGCGTTCGAGGCCATAGGTCAGCTCGCCGGAAACAGGGTGGCAATCATGGCCGCCGACCTGTTGGAAATAGGTGAACTGGCTCACCTCCATCCCGTCGCACCAGACCTCCCAGCCAAGGCCCCAGGCGCCGAGGGTGGGGCTTTCCCAGTCATCCTCGACGAACCGGATATCGTGCAGCGCCATGTCGATTCCGATCGCCTCGAGGCTGCCAAGGTAAAGGTCCTGCAGGTTGGGCGGGCTGGGTTTGATCAGAACCTGGTACTGGTAATAGTGCTGCAGCCGGTTCGGGTTTTCGCCATAGCGCCCATCCGTCGGGCGGCGCGAAGGCTGAACATAGGCCGCGGCCCATGGCTTGGAGCCAAGCGAACGCAGGGTCGTGGCCGGGTGGAACGTGCCGGCGCCGACCTCCATGTCGTAGGGCTGCATCATCGCGCAGCCATGCGATGCCCAATAGGATTGCAGGCGCAGGATCACCTCCTGAAAACTGCTTGGCTTGCTGGTTTTTTCCGCCATGATCGCCTCCGGGCCGGCCCCTGAAAATCGCCGCCCTTACCTACGGCCACGGCACGGCAGGGTCAATCGCGTGCCACGCCAATATTTTGGGTGCATGGCGGCGCAGTTTTGCTACAACTTGGCGCAACATCATCAACAACGCGATTGGGCAAGGGCAAGGGGTTCGGATGACACGTTTTTTCATGGTCGTGGTTTGCGCCATCCTTCTGGCGGCGCCGGGGGCGCGGGCGCAGCAGGCGGCAGAGGCCTGGGTGCAGATCGAGGCCCAGCCAAGCCTTGCCGAGGCCCGCGACCGGGCGCGCGATTATGCCGGGCAACTTGAAGACGTGAACGGGTTTTCCCTTGGTGCCGGGTGGTATGCCATCGCCCTCGGCCCGTATGCAGAGGCCGAGGCCAACCGGGTTCTGCGCCAGTTGCGGGCTCAAGGTGTGATCCCGCGCGACAGCTATATCGCCCGCAGTTCCGATTATGAGCTGCAGTTCTGGCCGGTCGGCGCCAATGCCCTGGACCAGACGGAGGCGCCGACGGACCCGTCAGGCGCGACGGCCGCGCAACCCCCGGCGGAAGCGGCCGAGGCACAACTTCCCGACCCAGAGCCGCTGGACGAAACGCCCGCGGAGGCGCGCGCCAGCGAACGCCTTCTGACTCGCGAGGACCGCGCGGAGTTGCAAGAAGCGCTCAAATGGGCCGGATTCTACGGTGGCCGGATCGATGCCGCCTTCGGCCGTGGCACGCGGGGCGCCATGTCGCGTTGGCAAAACGCCTATGGGTACGAGGCGACGGGTATCCTGACCACGCGGCAGCGCGCAGAGCTTCTGGCGCAATACAACGCGGTCCTGGAAGGGCTGGGGCTGGAGCTGGTGCAGGACGAAGGCGCCGGGATCGAGATCGAATTGCCGACCGGTATCATCGCCTTCGAGAAATACGAGCCGCCCTTCGCGCATTACACGGCCACCGGCGATATCGACGCGCGTGTGCTGCTGATCAGCCAGACCGGAACGAGCGACACGCTGGCCGGGCTTTACGACATCATGCAAACGCTGGAGATCGTGCCGGAAACCGGCCCGCGCACCCTTGAAAGCGATGCCTTCACCCTGATCGGCGAAGACGCCTACAAGATCTCGCACACCCAAGCCTGGTTGAAGGACGGGCAAATCAAGGGATTCACCCTCGTCTGGCCCGCCGGGGACGAGGAGCGCCGCACCCGCCTGCTGGGCCGGATGCAGGAAAGTTTCTCCCGGCTCGACGGGGTGCTGGACCCGGCCGCAGGCGAAGGGGCAGCCCAAAGCCTCGACCTTGTTTCGGGTCTGGAGATTCGCAAGCCGCGCCTTAACCGGTCGGGCTTTTTCGTGGATGACAGCGGCGCGGTGGTGACCACGGCCGACGTGGCCGAGGGCTGCCGCCGGATTACCATCGACGAGGATCACGAGGCCGAAGTCGCCACCCGTGACGAAGGCCTGGGCATTGCCGTCCTGCGCCCGCTGGAACGGTTGGCACCGATGGCTGTCGCGGCCTTCCAGCAGGCGGTGCCGCGCCTCAAGTCCGAAATCGCGGTCGCGGGGTATTCCTATGGCGGCGTGCTGGGGGCCCCTACGCTGACCTTCGGCAAGCTTGAGGACCTGCACGGTTTGAACGGTGAAGACAAGGTCAATCGCCTGTCCGTTGACGCGCTTGACGGGGACGCGGGCGGGCCGGTGGTGGACGCGGGCGGCGCGGTTCTGGGCATGTTGCTGCCCAATGGTGACGGCGACCGCAAACTGCCCGACGGCGTCAGCTTCGCGGCTGATGGCGCGGCATTGAAAACGCTTCTCGAGCAGGCGGGGATCGCCCCGGCGGCAACCTCCGATACCGACCAGATGCCGCCCGAGGCGCTGACCAGCAGCGCGGCGCGCATGACCGTTCTGGTCAGTTGCTGGGACTGACCTGCATCGCGGCCCACGCCCGCTGACGTGGGCCTGACACTTGATCAGACGATATCGGGCGTCACCCTGATCAGGGTCGGCCCATCGGCGCGCAGGGCGTCTGTGATGGAGGTGCACAACTCGTCCAGCGTCGCCGGCGCCTCGGCCCCTGCCCCATAGGCCTTGGCCAGGGCCAGGAAATCGGGGTTCCGCGCGACGACCGCATGCGGGGCGATCTGCGACCGGATCATGTGCTCTTCGATCTCCTTCAGCTTGCCATTGTCCCACAGCAGGATTGGCAAGGGCAGGCCCAGTTCGACCGCCACCCCGAGTTCCGGCAACGTGTACTGGAACCCGTAATCTCCCGCGATGCAGACCGTGGGTTTGCCCTGGCGCCCCACGGCCCCGCCAATGGCCGCCGGCAGCGCATAGCCCAAAGTCCCGAAACCACTGGGATGGTGCCACAGTCCGGGCGCGGGCAACTCCCATATCTCGTTGGCATTATACGCAAACTGGGTCATGTCCGAGAAGAACATAGTCTCGTCCGGCAGCGCCGCGCGCAGGGCGTCGCAGATCGCGCCGATACCGGGCAATTGGCCCTCGACCTCGGCACGCCAGCGGCTGCGCGCGGCGTCAACCTCGGCTTGTGTCCAATCGCTCGTCGCAGTCTCGGGCAAGGCTTCGCACAGGGCTTCGGCCACGGCGGCGGCATCGCCCGCCACCCCGATATCGGCGCGCTGCATGTCCGACAGAACCTCGGCGTCGATATCCACACGGATCAGCGTGCCAGAATGGCCCAGGTGATCCCGCCAATGATCGACCTCGGCCAGCTCGGTGCCGATCGCCAGAACGACATCGGCCTTTGCGATTTCGTCGGCCGAGCCGGGCCGCGCCAGAAAGCTGCCATAGCTGAGCGGCGTGCCGGGGGCGAAGACACCCCGCCCCGCATAGGTGCAGAACGTCGCGGCCCCAAGCGCCGCGCGCAGGCGCCCAAGCGCCGATGCCGCCTTTTTCGCACCGCCCCCGGCCACGATCAGGGGCCGGCGCGCCGTCTTCAGCGCATCCACCGCAGCGGTGATGTCAAGGGCCGTGCGTGGCAGGTGCGCCGGGGTGCCGGCTGGCGTTGGGGCCTCTTCGGCGTTGTCTTCCAGCAGCCGGATAGGGACGGAAATCTGCTTTGGCCGGGCTCTGCGCAAGGCGAATTCCGCCATGGCACGGTCGATCAGGTCATAGGCCGCACCCGGCGATTGTGCGGTTTCCGACCAGTCGGCCACGGTGCGCGCGGCGCCTTCCTGATCCTTCATCTGGTGCAATTGGCCACGCCGCGCCGCCGTCTCGTCCAGACAGGACGAAATCACCAGCATCGGCACGCTGTCCGAATAGGCCTGGCCGATCGGCGTCATGATATTGCACAGCCCCGGCCCGGTTATGACATAGGCCACGCCGGGCTTGCCCGTCGCACGGGCATAGCCGTCGGCCATGAAACCGGCACCCTGTTCGTGCCGGGCCAGGATATGGGTGATCCCGGCCTCTTCGATGCCGCGGTACATTTCCTGATTGTGAACGCCGGGAATCCCGAAGATCGTATCGACGCCGCGCGCCTTCAGCGCGTGGCTGATCTGCGCACCAAGGGGGCGAGTTGTCATCATGCTCTCCAGAAGCTGAGGGTAAACATTGCGTAGACGGCCAGAAGCTCCAGCCGCCCGATCAGCATGGCCGCAGTCAAAATCCATTTGGCCGTGTCATTCAAGGTCGAGAAATTGCCCGACGGCCCGATGATGTCGCCCAGTCCCGGCCCCACATTGGCCACCGCCGTCGCCGCGCCGGACACCGAGGTGATAAAATCGAGCCCCGTCAAGCCAAGCGCCACCGCCACGACCCCCAGTGTCACGATGAAGAAGACGAAAAAAGTCATGACCGAGTTCAACACATCCTCGCCGATCGGGCGGCCCTCGAACCGCGGCGTAAAGACGGCGTGGGGCGAATGGATCCGCCCCAGCTGCGCACGCACCGAGGCGAAAAGGATCTGGTAGCGGAACACCTTGACCGAGCAAGCGGTCGATCCCGCGCAACCGCCGATCAGGCCGACGAAAAAGAAGATCGAGATCAGGAAAGGCCCCCACCCCATGTAATCGGCACTGGCATAGCCCGTGCCGCTGATGATCGAGGTGATGTTGAAGGCCGCCTGCCGTAGGGCCTGTTCGGGATGGTAGGGAAAGACCGTCACCAACACACCCGCCGCGATCGCGACCAGCACCAAGATGGTCAGAAGAAACGCGCGCACCTGGCTGTCGCGAAACAGCGACCGGTTGCCGTTGACAAGCTGAACGTAGCGCACGAAGGGCAAGGCCGCGAGGAACATGAACACCGTCGCCACCCATTCCGCGCTGCCCGAGAACGTGGCGAACGAGGCGTCGTAGTTCGAGAAACCACCCGTGGCCACCGTTGTCATCGCGTGCACCGTGGCATCGAAAGGGTTCATCCCGGTCAGGATGTAAGCCAGCGTGCAAAGAAGCGTGATCGACACGTAGATCGTGGAGATACTCGACGCGATCTGCGTGGCGCGTGGCAGTATTTTTCCCATCGTGTCAAAGGCTTCCGACCGGAAAATCTGCATCCCGCCGACGCGCAGCTCAGGCAGGAACACCATCGCCACGACAATGATCCCGATGCCGCCCAGCCATTGCAGGATGCCGCGCCACAACAGCAGCCCCTTGGGCAGGCCATCGAGGCCTGACAACACGGTGGAACCCGTGGTCGTCAGGCCGGACATGGCCTCGAACACGGCATCCACCATGCGCGCCTCGGTCGCGCCCAGAATGAAGGGCAGCGCCCCGAACACCGGCAGCACGACCCAGACCCCGGTGGTCAGAAGAAAGGTCTGCTGGATGGTCAGGCCGGCCTGCACCCCGTTGCGGCACGCCAGCGACACCAGCCCTCCGACCAGCATTGTCAGGATGGCGCTTTCCGCGAAAACGGGCCAATGTCCCCGCCCTTCGGCAATGTCCACGACCATCGGAAAGATCATGGCCGCGCCGAGGGCCATGACCACCAGTCCTACGACATATCCGACGGGCCGCACATCCAACATGACGCGCAGAGTTGGCCGCGCCCTGCAGGACTGTCAAGCGCGATCGCCCCGCGCGCGGCCCGGTCACCGCCCCGGCCGCAAGGCGCGTGCCTCAGATGTAGTAGAGGTCGCGATACACGTGGTGGATGATGTCGTCGCGACGCAAGCCCATCCGGGCCAATTCCTCGTCCGATTTCGCCTCGAGAGCCACGATCTGATCGCGGCGCGATGCACGGTGGGCGTGGGCCTCGAACCCGACCGCCAAGGACGTGCCGACGCTTTTGAAAAAAGCGCGCAGGCGTGCGGGTGCATCGGATACGTTGGTGCTGAGAACTGCCATTTGGAAACCTCGCTAGGGTTGCTTTCAGGTTTCCTCCCTGCGTTTGAAGCTAGGTCAGCATATCTGACTTTACCAGCACCAATCCCTCAACGCTGCCTTGCGCTCAGCGCAAACCGCCATAAGCGATCACGAGTCCTTGCCGTCGCTCCCGGTGGGCGCGGCGCTGATCCGTTCGGGCATGGCGGGCGGCATCGAGGGCGTGCGCGGCTGTTTCGGGCCGGGGGCCGCGTCCGTGGCTTTCGCCTTCGCTTGCGGTGCCTCCGCGACGGATTGCAAAGGCACGACTGCCGCCGATGGTTTGGCCTTGGCCGTGACCTTGGCGGCGGGAGCGGCGGGTTGCGTGGCAGCGGTCTTGCGCGCAGGCGTGGCTTGTTCCGGCAGCGGCGCGGGGGGCGTCTTTGGCTTGGCCACTTTTGCCGTGCTGCGCGGCGCGGGCTTGGATTTGGGCGCGGCCGCCTTGGGATTCGCGGCCTTGCGGGTTTTGGGCGCAGGCCGCGCGACCGGTTTGGGCGCATTGCCCCGGACCCCAACGAGGAACGGGTTGGCCGCAATGGCGGCGCGGCCGAATTCCTGGGCGACGCGCAGGTTCGTTTCCAGCACATAACCCGCGAGGCGCAGGCCGGCAGCCGAAAGCGCCAGGGGCGCGGATACTTGGTTCATGGGGTGCATCCTCCGGTGTTGCGATATGACCTTAGCATCGCAGGGTCATATGTCACCAAGGTAACGCATGGCCGCCTGTTTCCCGACAGCAAGGCGCTCGCCCGGCCCGGACGAAGACAAAAACTGATCACAATCCCCACAAATGAAACCGCAACGCCCGCAAAACAGGCGTTGCGTCAAAGCCCCAGTCGATTGAACGCGCGTCACCCGACGTGGAACAACGTGCGGAAGAGATGCGGATCGATGCTGTCGGACGCGAAGGTGTCGCCTTCGGTGACGATACTCACGGCATCATGGCTGTGCAGGCTCTCCTGATGGCTCGCCACCACGCGGAAATCACCGATCCGGGTATCCTTCAGCAGTTGTTCGCAGAACAGGCGCGCCGCGTCCTCGACGAAAATCGGGTTGGCCGCGTTCAGCTCGGCAAAGGCCTGTTCATCCTCGCGCTTGACCATGACCTGCGTCTCGGTCGGCACGGCATCGCGGGCCATCTCGATCAGATCCTCGAACCACAGGATTTGCGGCCCCTCGATTTCCACCGAAATCCGCGCGACGGAGCGTTGCGAATGCGGCGTGGCCAGTTGGCCCCGCATCTGGCGGGCATGTTCGCTCAACTCGAGTGAACAGGGACAGGTCGAGGAATAGACGAAATCCAGATGCATGAACTTGCGCCGAACGCCGTCCTGCTCGACCAGTTCCATCGCGATGTCGTAATACTGGTAGCCTTCAAGACCCGAGCGCAGCGAGCGCACCTTGGCGGGATAGGAAAACCGCATCTGCAGGCGCGCGTCGATCGTGTCGAGATCGGTGATGTAATCGTCAAGCGCAGCTTCCATCACCTCGAAGCTGAACGTCTTTTCGGCATGGCGATAAAAGCTGCGCATGATGCGCGACATGTTGATGCCCTTCTTTCCGGCCTCAAGGCTGACCGTGCCAGTCACGCTGGTTTCCAGCGTCAGATCGCCGTTGTCACGCGTGTGAAACTGGATGGGCAGGCGGAAATTCGAAATCCCCACGTGCTGCAATTGCTGCCTTGCCCCGCGAATGAGTGAGCTGGGGCCATTTTGCAGATCCGGCAGGGACTTTTTGTAATCGGCATCCGCCTTGAAAGACGCGGGGTAATTCCGCGACAGGTCAGGGTAGTTCGACCCCGGCTGATCAGGCAACAGGCGGGCGATGGCCGGATCGAGATCGGCCACTTCCTCGGGCGTGGCCTGCGCGGCCCAGGCCCGCAGACGCTCAAGCGCCGCCCTCGCCTCGTCCCGATCCGGCATGTCCATCAAGTCCCGCATGTGAATGTTCATTCTCGGCCCCCTGCGCTGCAGTGCCTGTGATATCTAATCACCTGCACCAAGGATTTCCAATTTCGAAAAGACATACGCCGGAAGCGACACCCCGGATCACTGTTTCCCGCCCGCAGCCCCAAGCGCCTGCAGGATATCGGCGATCAGATCCTCGGGGGCCTCGATCCCGACAGACAGCCGCACCAGGCCCGGCGTGATACCCAAAGCCGCCTTCCGATCTTCGGGCAGGCGCTGATGGGTCGTGGTCGCGGGATGCGTGGCGATCGACTTCGCGTCCCCGAGATTGTTCGAGATCAACACGACCTCAAGGGCGTTGAGAAACCGGAACGCCGCCTCCTGCCCGCCTTGAAGATCGAGTGCGATGACCGTGCCGCCCTTGCCCATCTGACGCTTCACCAAATCGGCCTGCGCGTGCGCGGGATGACCGGGATAGATGACACGCGCCAGGGCGGGATGGTCTTGCAAGGCGTCTGCGATGGCAAGCGCGCCGTCGGCCTGCGCATTGACGCGCAGGGCGATGGTTTCCAGCCCCTTCAGCATGATCCAGGCATTGAACGGCGACATGGAGCCGCCGGTATGCTTCATGTAAGGCTCGACCGTGCCGCGAATGAACTCGCGCGTGCCAAGGATCACGCCGCCAAGCGCGCGCCCCTGCCCGTCGATATGCTTCGTGGCGGAATAGATCACCACGTTCGCCCCCTGTTCGACCGCCCGCGAAAAAACCGGGGTTGCGAACACGTTGTCCACGATCACCGTGGCGCCCACCTCATGCGCGATCTCGGCCACGGCGCCGATATCCACCACGTCCAGCGTGGGGTTCGCGATGCTTTCAAAGAAAACCGCGCGCGTCTCGGGGCGGATCGCTGCGCGCCATTGGCCCAGGTCGGTGCCGTCCACGAAACTCACTTCGACCCCGAAACGCGTCAGTACCTCTTCCAGCACGTAAAGGCATGATCCGAACAGCGCCCGCGCCGCCACGACGTGGTCGCCCGCCTTCAGCATCGCGGTAAGCGCACCGCTGACGGCGGCCATGCCGCTGGCCGTGGCAAAGGCGTCCTCGGTTCCTTCGAGCGCCGCGATCCTGTCTTCGAACATCGCGACGGTGGGGTTGCCGTAGCGCGCATAGATGAACTCGTCCGGGCCGGCCTGAAGGAACCGGGCCTCCGCCGCCTCGGCGGTGTCGTAGACAAACCCCTGCGTCAGGAAAATCGCCTCGCTGACCTCGTTGTACTGGCTGCGGCGCGTCCCGCCGTGCACCAGCTTCGTCCGGGTCTTCCAATCCTTGCTCATCGTCATCCTCCGGGGCCGGGCGGCCCGCATGAAAAAACCCCCGTCGCGGCCAAGCGAAAGGGGGTTCCCTCATCCTGACCTCTTTAGCGGAGTTGTTTTACGTGGCCCGCAATCCGGTAACAAATCACCACGGCTCTGCTTTAGCCCCGCCCCCGGCAGCCGTCAATACCAACAGCCAGACCGTCCAAGACGAGCCCACGACAGGTTGCGCCATCATTCGCTTTCGTCCTCGCCAAACCCATGATCGCGGAACAGCCGGCCCTGCCCCATGAAAAACAGGAAGATCGCCGCGGTCAGTCCGAAGGTCTTGAAATAGACCCAGGTTTCTTCGCTCATGAGTCGCCAGACGATTTCGTTGAGCACCGCCAGCCCGAAGAAGAACGCCGCCAGCCGTCGGGTCAGGATCATCCAGCCTTCATGCGTCAGGGGCATCAGGCCCTCCATGACAAATTTCAGCCATGACTGCCCACGCAGAAGACCGAGGCCCAGAACACCCGCGAACAGCAGGTAGATGATGGTGGGTTTCATCTTGAAGAAGCGCGGATCGTTGAACCAGACGCTCATGCCGCCGAAAACAACGATCAGAACCGCCGTGACAACCTGCATTCGGGACAGGTGCCCGGTCAGCCACCACAGCGCCCCCATGGCGACCAGGAACACCGGAATGAACCCCGCCGTGACCACGATGAACCCGTCATACTCGACACCACCAAAGGTGAAAACGCGATCCTTCAACCACAGGTAGGCCGCAAAGAATGCAAGGATTGGGCCAAGTTCCAGCCCGGTTTTCAGCATGGGATTGATCTGTCGGTCGCTCATCTGGGCCCTCTCGCCTGTTCACCGAATTCAACTATCACAGCGCCCGCCGCAATCAATGCCAACCGGGCAACCGGGCGATACCTCGCGCCCCCTGCTGTTGCCTTCAGCGCCAACCAACCAAACCGGGCCGCGCAACCACTTGCGGGTTTGCCGAGGATGGCGGCCCGACCTGCGCGCGCCTTTTCAGGCCCGTGCAGCCCCCGGCCAGACCTGTTACGCTGCCTAACTCGACTCGGATGCGGGGGACAGCATGTACGACTACGCCTGGACGATCATCTCGGACGAGCTTTCCGGCACGTTCGCAGCCGTGCCACCGCTGATCTCGGGCACGCGGCTCGGGGCGGCTTTGGTTCTTGGCGGCCTGATCGGGATGGAACGCGAGCGATTGCAGAAGCCGGCCGGCCTGCGCACGCACATGCTTGTGTCTATGGCGGCTTGCCTGTTCATCCTGGTCAGCCAGCAATTGGCCTCGGTGCCCTTCGGCGCCGAAGAGGCGCTGCGCGTCGATCCCCTGCGCCTGATCGAGGCGGTCACTGCCGGGGTCGCCTTTCTGGCCGCCGGGGCGATCTTCACCTCGGGCGGGAAGGTGCACAACATCACGACCGGCGCCTCCATGTGGCTGGCCGGGGCCATCGGCTTGGCCTGCGGATCGGGGCAGATGCCGCTTGCGGCCATGGCCACCGTCATCGTGCTGATCGTCCTGTTCCTTCTGCGCTGGATCGAGAAATGGATGGGCACCCATCAGGCGCCCCCCGACGCCTGAGTCAATCCTTGTCGATCCCCGTCAATGCGGCGGCGAATTCCTCGGGGTCGAATGGCGCCAGATCGTCGATCTGTTCACCCACGCCGATCGCGTGGATCGGCAGGCCGAACTTGTCGGCAAGCGCCACCAGCACCCCGCCCTTGGCCGTTCCGTCCAGCTTGGTCATCACCAGACCGGAAACATCGGCCAGCTTCTGGAAGGTCTGAACCTGGCTCAGCGCGTTCTGGCCGGTGGTCGCGTCGAGAACCAGCAGCGTGTTGTGCGGTGCGCTTTCGTCCTTCTTTCGGATGACGCGCACGATCTTGGCCAACTCCTCCATCAGGTCCTGACGGTTCTGCAAACGCCCCGCGGTGTCGATCATCAGCAGATCCGCGCCGTCGGCCTGCGCCTTTTCCATTGCGTCGAAGGCAAGGCTGGCCGGATCGGAGCCCTCGGGCGCGGTCAGCACGGGCACACCGGCGCGATCCCCCCAGATCTGAAGCTGCTCGACCGCCGCCGCGCGAAACGTATCGCCCGCGGCGATCACCACCTGTTTCCCGGCGGCCTTGAACTGGCTGGCCAGCTTGCCGATCGTGGTGGTCTTGCCCGACCCGTTCACGCCCACCACCAGAACAACTTGCGGCGTCTTGGGATAAAGCGGCATCGGCCGCGCCACCGGCTCCATGATCCGGGCGATTTCCTGCGCCAGAAGCTCCTTGATTTCCTGCGTGGACAGTTTTTTGCCCATGCGGCCTTCGGCCATGTTCGCCGTCACGCGCAGCGCCGTGTCTACGCCCATGTCGGCGGTGATCAGCAGCTCTTCGAGCTGTTCCAGCATGTCATCGTCCAGCACGCGCCGGACAACGGGGCCCCGGTCCTTGCGCCCCAGCAATCGCCCCAACAGGCCGGGCTTCGCCGCCGCGCCGGCTTCGGCTGCCTCCTCGACGCGAAGCTCGGCAGGCTGCGGCTGAGGCGCGGATGTCTCTTCGGAGCGTTCCGCTAATGGCTCGCGCGGGGTTTCAATAGGGGGCTCGGGTGCCGGGGACGGTTCGGGGGCGGATGTGCGCTCAAGCTCGGGGGCCGGCCCGGTTTCGGCATCCGGCTCGGGTTCGGATTGAGGCTCGGGCTGAGTGGCCGGTATGGTTTCGGACGAGTCCTGCTCGGGGGCCGTTTCCGCCGACGCAAGGCTGTCTTCCTCGCCGCCCTCTTCGACGATGGCATCCAGACCGTCTTCCAGCCTGGAAGACGATTTGAACAGCCGATCCTTGAGTTTCTTGAAAAACGCCATGCGCCCTCCGATCCGGTCTTGCCACTCACCTAATCTGGATCGGAAAGATTTGGAAGATGCCGTGCGCCGTCAGACCTCGTCAGGGAAATGGCGCATCGTCAGGCGGATGGGGTTCGGGGCCGCCTGCCCCAGCCCACAGATCGAGGCATCGCTCATCGCCTGGCACAGCTCTTCCAGCAGCGGCTGATCCCACCGATCCGCCTGCATCAGCTTGACCGCTTTTTCACACCCGACCCGGCACGGCGTGCATTGTCCGCAGCTTTCATCCTCGAAGAACCGCAGCATGTTCAATGCCGCCGCCCTGGCGCTGTCCTTGTCGGACAGAACCACCACCGCCGCCGATCCGATGAAGGTATCATGCGGCTGCAACGTATCGAAATCCAGCGGGATATCGTTCATCGAGGCAGGCAGCAGGCCCGAGGACGGCCCGCCCGGCTGATAGGCCTTGAAAACATGCCCCTCCGCCATGCCGCCCGCCGCGTCGATGATATCGGTGATGGTCGATCCCGCCGGCAACAGGTAAACGCCCGGCGCCTTCACCCGGCCCGACACCGAATAAGAGCGCAACCCCTTGCGCCCGTTCTTTTCGACACCGGCCAGGATGTGTTTCCCCTCGCGCAGAACCCGCGCGACCCAATAGAGAGTTTCGATATTGTTCACCAGCGTCGGGCGGTTGAAGACCCCCACCTGCGCCACGAAGGGCGGGCGATGCCGGGGCAGGCCCCGCTTGCCTTCGATCGATTCAATCATCGCGCTTTCTTCGCCACAGATATAGGCGCCCGCGCCGCGGCGCAGGTCGATATACCCCTCTTCGACCAATCCGGCCTCCTCCAGCGCGGCGATTTCGCGGCGCAGGATGTCCAGGATGGCGGGGTATTCGTCGCGCATGTAGATGAAGCAGGTCTCCGCCTCGACGGCCCAGGCCGCGATCAACATTCCCTCAAGGAAAACATGCGGATGCCGTTCGAGATAGTAGCGATCCTTGAAGGTGCCCGGCTCGCCCTCGTCGCCGTTCACCGCCAAGTAACG
>JAASSQ010000023.1 GCA_021767845.1 Roseovarius sp.
CATCGATCTCTCCCCGATCCAGAGCTTGTTGCAGGGCATTGTCGATGCGCTGACCGGCCCTCTTGGTGTGGTCATCGCCACACTCGCGGTCCTCGGCGTTTTCTTGAGCTGGTTCTTCAACATCATCGATCTGCGACAGGCCCTTTGGGTTCTCGTCGGCATCGCAGGTGTCGCCGCCGCTCCCACTATCGTTGCCGCGGTCTTTGCCGGTGGCTGAGCGCTCGCCTCTCTTTCTGGGTCTCGTGCGGCCACCCAAGCTCCTGGGCCTGCCGATCATGTACGCGATGGTCTGGCTCTTCGGCTCGGTGCTGCTCTTCGTCTGGGTCCAGCACATCGCGGTGCTGGGCGTGGCCGTCCTGCTCTACCCCGTGCTTTGGAAGGCCGCGGACTGGGATCCGCGCTTCATCGACGTAATGATGACGGCCCTGCAGGAGACGCCGCCAACGCGAAACCGTTCCATCCATGGCGGGGACAGTTATGCCCCGTGAAGCCGCCCTCGATACCCGCACGATGACGCCAGACTGGTATGGGCGCGAAACCCGCCTCGCGCATATGCTGCCTTACGTCAGCCTGGTCGATGACCGCACCGTGCGCACGCGCGTGAACGAGCTTTTCCAGTGCATCCGGCTCGACGGGGTCAACAGCTACACGACGGATGACGCCTATCTCGACAAGGTGACCGCGCTCTTCGCCCGGATCATTGCGCAATTGGGGCCGGAGTTCAGCTATTACGTCCATAAGGTCTCGAAGGCGATCACGCCGGACCTCGAGCCCCTGCGCGAGGACAGTTTCGCGGGAAAAGTCGACCGGCTCTGGCGCAAGAAGCTCGAGACCAGCGGGCTGCGCGACAAGACGCTCACCCTCACGGTGATCCATCGCCCGCCTCCGAAAAGCGTCCTGCCGTTCCTGAACCGCAGCGCGCCGGATCGCCTCAAGGAAGCGACCGAGAAGCGCCTTCGCCGATTGGGCGAGGCCGTGAATGTCTTCCTGTCGGGCCTGACGGAGCTGAACCCGCGCGTACTGACTTCCAAGTCCGGCGGGTTGGTCGGGTTTCTGGGGGCACTCAACACCGGCCAGGAACTGCCGCTCTACCCGGCCAACACCTACGGCTTTTTGTCCTTCAACGTCGCCAATACCCGGGTGACGTTTCACGGAGATCACTTCGAGCTCTCCGAAGGCGTCGTGGGACATCGCTACGGCAAGAGTTTCACCATCGGGGAATATTCCGAAGCCACCTCCTGCACCATGTTCGACATGCTGAACCTGCCTGTCGACATGATCGTCACGCACTCCTTCACGCCGATCAATTCGAACCTCATGGCGGGTCGCATCAAACGGCAAAAGCGCCAGATGCAGGCTTCGCAGGACGCGGCCCTGTCGCTCATGGAAGCGCTCGACATTGCTGCCGATGATCTCGAGGCCAAGCGCCAGAGCTTCGGCGAGCACCACATGGTGGTGACGATCTTCTCCGATACGCTGGACGAATTGCAGACGCTGAGCGCCGAGATCGTGAATGCCGCCGCCGCCGAAGGCGTGAAGATGATCGGCGAGAGGGTTGCCGCCAAGGCGCACTACCTCAGCCAACATCCCGGAAATCAGCCCAAGCGCGTGCGCGCCAGTGCGATCACCAATCGCAACTTCGCGGATTTCGCGGCGTTTCATCGGACCCAGCTTGGCAAGCCTCCTGGGAAGACCCCCTGGGGCCGGGTCATCACCTATCTGCCGACCCCCGAACAGAGCGCCTACCGGTTTTCCTATCACGAGCAAGGTAGCCCGGACAAAGAACCCACCAGTGGGCATACGCTCATCATGGGGCGGCCCGGCTCGGGCAAATCGGTGCTTTCCGCATTCCTCATGACGCAAGCCCGCAGGGCGGGGGCGCGGATCTTCGTCTTCGACTACCGTCTCGGTATGGAGATGGCGGTCCGCGCCAATGGCGGGCGCTACGCGTCTTTGAAAGCCGGACAACCCACCGGCCTAAACCCGCTCTGGACTGAGGTCGACGCGCGCGGCACCGCCTGGCTTTCAGACTGGCTCGCCACCCTGCTCTATCGCGCAGACAAGCCGCTGACGCCGGCCCAGACCAACCGCATCCAGGAAGTGGTGCGCCAGAACGCGCAAGCCACGAACCCGGCCTTGCGGAACTGGCGGGAATTCGCATCGCTCTTCGTCTCCACTGATGATGGCGGCGATCTGCATCAGCGCCTGCTCGAATGGACCGAAGAGGGCCGCTACGGCTGGATATTCGGACAGACGCTTGAAGACACCTTCTCTCTGGAAGGCGATATGGTGGGCTTCGATCTCACCGGCATTCTCGACAGCGAGGCCGAGAAGGAGCGCATGGCCGTCCTCTCCTATCTCTTCCGCCGGGTCGAGCGCGAGATCGAGGACCGCCGCCCCACCATCATCGTCATCGACGAGGCCTGGAAGGCGCTCGATAACGCGTATTTCGCCGAGCGGCTTTCGAACTGGCTCGTGACCGCGCGCAAACAAAACACCGTCGCGGTGATGATGACGCAATACGCCAGCCAGCTCGAGCGCACCCGGACCGGCAAGACCATCGTCGAGGCCGTGCCGACGCAAATCCTGCTGCCGAACATCCGCGCCCATGCTGCCGATTACGCGATGCTCAATCTCTATGAGAAGGAACTCGACGTGCTTCTCAACACCGGCAGCGACAGCCGCCTTGCGCTGATCCGCGATGACCAGGGCTCCATCGTCGTCGATGCCGATCTCAGCACTCTCGGTCCAAATCTCACCATCCTCGGCGGCATGGAAAAAGGCGAGGCACTGGTCGGCGCCGATTACCGCGACCGCCCAGACTTTTGGAGGCTTTCATGACACGCATTTTGTTGCTTCTCGCCGCACTCGGCGCCTTGGCCTCCTGCGCCCAGTACCAAGAACCGCAGGCCAATTGCTTCACCTTCCTCGCTTCGACGGCCCCTGTCGCGCCGGATTGTACCTTCACGCCCCTCGGCGCACCGGAGGGCGACGTTGAGGTCTAAGCTGCCCCATATCCTGGCCCTTTGCGTGCTGCCCGGTCTCGCCCTGTCCCAAGGTGTTCCGACCAATGACAGCGGGCTGACCGCGCGCGATATCGTCGAGACCGGCGATCGCGAGGCCGACCTCGCAGTCCAGGCCGACAAGCTTGCCGTGCGTGAACTCATCGCCGAGATCGAACGTGAGCAATTGGCCACCCTGCAACGCATCCTCGATGCCCAGACAAGTTTTGGTGGTCAGGGCCTGCCGGCCATGGTCTCCCGGCTGGAAAGTGGCAGCGGCGATCCGGCGCGGTCCGTCGAGGCCGTCTATGGCAATGCCGAAATCGATCCCAATCCCGGCGGCGCACAGATGTTTGGCGATGCGGCGGAAAACATCGAGCAGCTCATCATCCGCGTGGCGCAGGAGACCAGCGGGTTTGCAGGCGTGGGCCGCGCGGGCCTTTCTCCGGTCCAATGGCGCTCCCTACTGCAGGCGCTCATCTGGCAGGAAAGCCGCTTCACGATCGGCGCGCGCTCACCTGTCGGCGCCTTTGGCCTCACCCAGATTATGCCGGGCACCGCCAGCGATCTCGGCATCAACCCGGAATATTATGACAGCCCCTACCTGCAGGTGCATGGCGGCGCGCGTTATCTCGCCACCCAACTCAATACCTTCGACGGCAATATCATCAATGCGCTCGCGGCCTATAACGCCGGACCCGGCCGCGTCTTCGAATATGGCGGTGTCCCGCCCTTTGCCGAGACCCAGCATTACGTCCAGGTCATTCCCGAACGCTACAATCTCTACCTGAGCCGTATCGGCGGGATCGAAGCGCTCGGCACGATCGATCCGGCGCTTCTCGCCAATGCGAACCTCTCGATCACCGGGCATGGCGCGGCCTTCTATGGCAACAACTCCCCCGCTGCGATCCGTCAGGCCGCCTTGCGCATCCAAGACATCGTCGAACGGATTTCCACGACCGAAGACGTGCAGGAAAGCATCGCGCTCAACACCTATGCCCGCGCCGAACTGGTGCGCCTCGTGGCCGCCCGGATCCGGCTTCAGGCGGCACGCACCCGCGTCCTTTCTGCCGAGGAGCTGGCCCAGGCCAGCGCTCGCATGGCCGAAGGCGCGTTCATGGATTTTACGATCAGGGAGATTGAATGATGGGACATCTGCTCTTGAGGACAGCTTTGGCCACGACACTTGGGATCGGTCTGCATCTTGGCGCCCTATCCCCTGCCCTTGCGCAAGGCGTGCCCGTCGTCGATACCCAGAACATCGCGCAAAACATCCAGCAGCTCCGGCAGATGATCGAAGACGAGATCCTGCAAAACGAGCAGCTGACGCGGCTCCGCGAACAGCTTGCGACACTCACGGACCAACTCGCGGAGCTGCAAAGAACCTATGAAGCACTTACCCGCCTTGCCGAGCTGCCAGAAATCATTCGCACCGAGATGGAAGACGAACTCAATGGCCTGCTCGACCAGGAGTTCGGGGACATCCTCGCCACGATTGAGGCGATCAAGACTGGGGATTTTTCCGGCCTGTCCGGTTCTGGCGCAGGCGAGATCGAAACCCAGATGGATCGGGTGCTGGCCGACCTCGGCTTTGACGATGACACGCTCTCGGAAATGGCCACGAGCGGCAATCCCGGGGCCAACCGCGTGGCCACGCAAGCCACGACCGGGGCACTGGTCTCGGCTGCGGCCCAGAACAGCTATGAGGATGCCGGGCAATCGCTCGAACGGGTCGACCGTCTCGTGGGGCTGATCGATGACATGGATGAACTGAAGGAAAGCATTGATCTCAACACCCGCGTCACGGCGGAACTCGCTATCGCACTTGTTGCCATGTGGCAGCTCGAAGCCGTGCAAACTGTAGGCGACGGCACCGGCGGCGTGATCGATGCGGCCACCATCGCCGAAGAGCAGCGCTTCATGGATTTCACCCTGCCCGAGTTGCGTGCGGATTAAGGCGTTTCGAAATTGATCCCCAAGAACAAATATCGGTTTTCGCGTTCGAGCGCAGCGAGAGGCAGCGAAGAACCGATTCAACTCATTTCGAAACGCCGAGCGGGGGCATGAATGGTGGCGACTGAACAAGAAATCATCGAGGAAGAACTGGTCTATGGTGCGCTGCGCCGCGAACGGCTCTGGCAGCGCCTGGGACTCATCGGTTTGATCTTCGGCATCCTCGGCTGTCTGAGCGCCGCGGCTGTCGCAATCCTCGATGTCGACCCGCCGCCCGTCGTCGTGCCCTATGATCCCGCCACAGGCTTTGCCCTGCCCGAGGCCTCGGTGGGCGCGACGTCGGTGACCGCCAACCAGGCGATCATCGAGGCGGAGGTGTTCCGCTATGTGACCGACCGGGAGGTCTATAACCAGCTCGACAACGATCTGCGCATCCGCAGCGTCCTGCGCCGCTCGGACGGAGCTGCCGAGAGCGGGCTGCGCCAGATCTGGAACAGCGCCAACGAGAATTACCCGCCGACCGTCTATGGCCCCAATGCCCGGCTCGACGTGGAAATCCTCAGCATCAACCGGATCGGCACCAACCGCGCCACGGTCCGCCTGCGCAAGCGCCTGACGTCCATTAACGGCACCCAGACCGGCCTCTTCACTGCGACGCTTCTCTTCGAGTTCCGCCCCGAGACCCGCCGCTCCATCGACGAGGTCTGGACCAATCCGTTTGGCTTCACCGTGCTCGAATATTCCATCCGCTCCGACAGATTGGAGAACTGACGTTGTTGTTTATAAGATCGCTTATTTTTGTCATTGCCCTGTTGCCCGGCCTCGCCTCTGCCGAAGCCATCCCGCGTGGCGGTCCCAACGACAGCCGGGTGCGCTTGGCCACCTACCAGGAGGGTCAGGTCTACCGCCTCAGCGTCTCGCTTACCCATGTCACCACGGTCGAATTCGGCGAGGGTGAAAGCATCCGCTCGATCATCGCGGGCGACACCGAGGGCTTCGAGATCGATGGCGTGCCCGGAGGCCAGGCATTTGCAATCAAGCCCGTCGCGCGCGGTGTCCATACCAATGTGACCGTCTACACGAACAGGCGCAGCTACTATTTCAACGTCGAGGAGGTTCGCAGCCCGACCTTCTATGTGGTGCAGTTCCGCTATCCGGACGACGCTGCGCGCCCGACCCGGGCCATCGCCGCCCAAGCGCCAAACTACAATTACGGTGCCAGCGCGCGGACCGAGTTTACGCCAACCCGCATCTGGGATGACGGGACGTTCACGTATTTCGCGTTTCCGCGGAACGCACCTGTGCCAGCGATCTTCCGCTACGCGGGCGGCCGCGAGCGCACGGTCAACACGCAAACCCCTGAAGACGGCGTGATCCGCGTCAGCGGCGTAAACCGCCAATGGGTCCTGCGACTTGGCGAAGAGGTGGTCTGCATCGAGGCGATCCCGCCCGCAGAGGCCGCCTCATGAGCGATACCGAGAACACCGAGCTGGAAAAGCGCCTCGCCGCCCTGGAGAAAGGCAGTGCCCGCGCGCCCATAGCGGCGCAGCGCCGGTCGCCCCTTCTCGCGCTGATCGTGGTCCTCGTCATCGGCGCAGGTGGTGCCCTGCTTTATCTCCTCTCACAGCCCGACGAAGAGGAAGCCTTGCCGACGGCCACCCCGGACGTCTTCCAAAACGAAGGGGATGGCTTTGGCGCTATCGAGACCTTGCCCCCGCCCGAGCCCGAGGTTGTGTTCGTCGGACCAGACCCCGTCGAGCCCAACGCGGAGCTTCTGGCGCAGATCACCGCCCTGCAGGCCCAGATCGAGGAATTGCGCAACGCCCCTGAACCAGTTGTCGAGGAAGACACCGCCGCCGCAGAGGCAATTGACGCGCTGACTGCTCAGATCGCGGCGCTACAAGCCGCCTCGGAAGCCGCACAGCAACGATTTCAGGACGAACTGACGGCGCGGGATCGCAGCCTTGAGCAACTCCGCATGGATCTGGAACTGGCCCAACTCGAGGCCAGCCGGCCCCAACCCGCCCCAGCGGGCCCCACGGAAGATGAGCTGCGCGCACGCGAGCAAGAGCGACTGCGCCGCGAGGAAGAAGCCCGGCGCATGGCCGAGCTGGAGCGCCGCGCCGCGGAGGAACGCGCCTTCCAGGAGCGGCGCATCGCCTCGCCCACCATCGCGTTTGGCGGCACGTCCGGAGCGAATGAAACGGCTCTGACCGAACGCACCTTCGGCGAGGTGACGGATTTCGTGCTGAACGGGGCGCTGCCCTCGACGGTGACGCAGGCCGAGGTGATCGCCAATCCCTCCAACACCATCATCCAGGGTACCATGATCCAGGCCGTCATGGAAACCGCCCTCGACAGCTCCCTGCCCGGCCAAACGCGTGCTGTTGTCTCAGAAGATGTCTTTAGCTTCGACGGTTCCCGCCTCCTGATCCCGCGCGGCGCTCGTCTCATCGGGCGGTATCGTTCGGGGGTCGATATCGCGCAGCGCCGGGTCACCATCGCCTGGGACCGGATCATCTTGCCTGACAACCAGACGATCCAGATCAGCTCATTCGGGGGCGATGAACTTGGCCGCTCCGGCGTCACAGGTTTTGTCGACACCCGGTTTGATGAGCGCTTCGGCTCAGCGGCGTTGATTTCGCTGATCTCCGCTGCTCCAAGCGCCGCCGCCGCAAATGTGCAGGACGAGACCGCCGCCGACGTTCTCGAAGACGTGGGCGATGATCTTGCCGATGCTACGGACAGTGTGATTGGCGACTATCTCTCCATCGGCCCCGTCATCTATGTCGACCAGGGTGCCCGCGTCACGGTCATGGTCGACCGCGATCTGGAGATATTCTGAGCCCATGTCGCTGAGCTATCTCGAAACCTCCCTCGACCGGATCAACGCCGCCGCCCGCGACGACGTCATCGAGATCTGCATCAATCCCGACGGGACCTGTTGGGGCGAATTCCAGGGCGATCACTTCATGCGCGCGCTGGATCAAAGGCTGACGGGCGTTCAGGTCAGGGACCTCGGCAACCAGATCGCCTCCTCCGCCAACACCACGATGAGCAAGGACCGCCCCATCGTTTCAGTCTCGATCGCCTACAAGGGGCGCCCGATCCGCGCACAGGTCATCACCCCGCCCGCCGTGCTCTCGGCCATGTCGATCAGCCTGCGGTTCTTCTCGAGCCTGCCACTCGAGGGCATCGCACTCGATTTCCTCTACGGAAAGGAGCGAAAGCTCGAAGACCTGCGCGTCGAAAAGAAGCGCGCCTTGCGCGCCGTCGTGGCCGCGGGCGTGATCGATGATGCGCTTGCCTTCTGCGTCGAGAACAAACTCAACATGATCGTCTCGGGCGGCACCTCCACCGGCAAGACCGTCGCCGCGCGCAAGATCCTCTCGCACGTGCCAACAGAAGAACGCATCGTCACCATTGAGGAAGCGGCCGAGCTTCTGCCGACCCAGCCCAATGCCGTGACCCTCATCGCCAATCGGGATTCGGAGTTCCAGACCGCCGATGTGCTGCTCACCGCAACGCTGCGCATGCGACCCGACCGGATCATCCTGGGCGAAGTCCGCGGCAAGGAGGCAATGACCTTCCTTGAAGCCATCAACACCGGCCATGGCGGCTCCATGACCACGCTACACGCCGAGACCCCGCAACTGGCCGTGCAGCGTCTGGCAATCGCCGCGCTCAAAACCGAAATCCCGATGACCTACACCGACATGATCAAGTACATCGAGAACTCCATCGACGTGATCATCCAGGCCGGTCGCCACGACGGCAAACGCGGCATCACCGAATTCTACCTCCCCGGCACAACCGAGATTGGAATTTCCCCATGAAAACCTTTGAATATGACATCCTGTTCTTCCAGGTGAAGAAGCAAAAGGACTACGAAGTGATGCGAAGCGCCTTGAATGAGCGCGGCGCGGAAGGGTGGGAAGTCATCACTGCCGAGGCTGGCGACTATGGCTCCACCACTTTCCTGAAGCGCGAGATTGCTGATACGAAGGCAGCATCAGAATGATGCGAGCCGTTGCAATCGGAAGCCTGCTGGTCGTTCTTGGCGCAACCGCTGGCGTGGCAGAGCGGAACCTGGTCCCAACGCTCGACAATCAGCCTGATGTCTGCCCTGACCAGCCTCCAGAACCAAAGTGGATGCAAGACATCGACATACGCGAGTCTCACAAACGGCTGCTCATCCAGCAAATCTACCGGGCTCAGAGTATGCAGCGCATTGTCGAGGCACAAAACTGCGAGTGCGCCACGCGGTATCCATCCTGGGATAACGCCGAAAGCGTCTACGTCGAGCTTTATGCCTCATCAGAATACTGGGACATCGTGGAAGCCACGTCCGCATACCGGCGCCATGCAAATGAGATTCGACGCGAAGCCATGCCAATCTGCGAAGCCGCTGGGAACTGGTAAGTCTCCATGAGTGTCGTCACCTACTTCGTCGAAACGGCTGAAGGCTATCTCAATACCGCTGCCGAGACGCAATTCGGTGCGGTCGCTGCAACAGTCGGAACGATGCTCGTACTCGGCACCACACTCGTTATCATTCTGGTTTTCATCAACACGATCTACCAGTATCGCGCCATGGACGGGCGCACGGCCTTCTGGCTCGCCGTGAAAGTCGGGCTGATAGGCGCATTTGCAACCAACTGGGTGCAGTTCAACATCCTTGCTGCGGCGATCCTGAACGGGATCGACAGCATTGCCGGGTCGCTCGTGGCCTCAGTCGGCGGCGGTTCACCCGGCCCATCCGGCACCTTCGCAGAGGAGTTCGATGACCTGATCGCGGCGCTTGGGGACTATTTGAATGCCGCGGGGTCTGAACTGAACTGGATGGCCGGTGCCCTGTTGGACACCCTTGGGGTTTTGCTGCTCTCAATCCTCGGTGGCTTGGCGGCGTTCATCGTCGTTGCGTCCAGGCTCATGATCGCTCTGCTGATCGGGATTGCTCCGGTCATGATCTTCCTGACCCTTTTTGAAGTGACCAAGGATTATTTCGCGCGCTGGCTTTCGGCGCTGATATCCTTTGCGATGTACCCGATCGTTGTTGCCGGCGTGTTCGCGACCATCACGGGTGTCTCGCGTGCGCTTCTTGCTGAGTTGGGCGACCCGGAAGGCGCCTCCAACATCGGTGCGCTCATTCCGTTCTTCATGATGGTGCTGATGGCAAAGGGGTTCATCATCGCAACGCCATTCCTGGTTCGGGCGATCTCCGGCAACATCATGATGCCAGCACTGTCGGCTGGGTTCGGGGGAAGCTATGCCTTCGCCAGAGGGCTCGCAGGTAGCCAGCAAGTCTACAACCGATACGCCATAGGAGGTGCGACTGGCGCGGAATACGCAGCTCTGCGCGCGCGACAATTCTTTGGTGTGCAAGCGTTGCCAAGCCGACCCAATACTGCTGGTGGTCCAACCGCAGCTACGTCCAGCGACGGGACCGGCACAGGAGCCCGAATGCTGGCGCAGCTTTCAAGGTTGGGTCGTCTCGGCAGGCGGTGACGGCCCAATCCCGACACTTACCTACCAGTCAAATTGCTGCTTTTGCAGCCTACAAAGCCGACATTTGTGCGCAGCGGATCGTTCGTGCCAAGAAGCGGTCAAACCCCGATCAGAGCCTCCCGCGTTCAAAGTCAGCGTTTCTTTTCACAAATTCCGATCGTGAATTGTGCACGCTCTAAGCCATTGAGGGTACCAGTTTCGAGTGAGTGTGCAAAAGTCTTGATTTTTGCACGCACCCGTGGAGATCAGTCGATGCCAAGCTTGTGGAAGAAGACACTGTTGCGCATCTCAGCGTCTCGCAGCACCTTGTCCCAGCTCAAAACCTCCATGTAGAGGTTGTTATTCCCAAACCACTTAAACCATCCCCCGCCGTCAGGCATGGGCGTGAAGTCCTTCTCCATCTTCAGCCACTCTTTGACCTTTTCGGTGATTTCACACATGACGTAGCCATAGAACGGCGTGTTATCAGCAACTTGGATTTGGCGTCCTTTGGGGGTCTTGAATTTGCCCTTCTTGACGTTGTTCACATACCGGATGATCTGCTGCACTGGGTCTTCCTTCGATGACGGGTTCACAAAGTCATCGCGCCCCGGCTTCTTGAACTCGAAGACGGTGATCGGATTGCTCGCCTCGTTATCCCCCCTGAACAGCACTGGCTTGTCAAACACCAACAAGTCCGGGCGCTCAGTCGCGCCGCCATCCAACGGCTTGTCTGAGCTTACGAAATTCGTGAAGTTGAGCCGTTCGTCGATAATCCAAAGATTGTGATCCTCGTATGCTGTCGCGGCCGTATCGCCCTTTCGAGGGAATATGATGTCGTGGACGGTTCCCTCGGACGGGTATTTTTGGTCGTCGGTAAGCTCGAAGCTTTTCCCGAAGAGCGTCAGCACATGCTTTCGCAGCGCAATATAGTGGATTAGGTCATTGCGACTGGTTTTCGATATCTGATCCAAGATTTTCGGTAGGCCATCTTTAAGCCCCTCCGCGTCCGTTTCGCTGAGCATCTTGTTGACTTGCTGGCGGATGGATACTTCCTGGGAGAATTTTTCTTTCTGAAAGACCGTCTCAATTTGCTCTGGGGTCGGGTTATAGGGCATCGACGACAGGTCGATATCCTCTGCGATCGTCCGGTGCCAGGGCGCTGAATCCTCTACATAGCTGCGAACCTGAGTGCGTTTCTTTTCCTGACGTGCGGTGATCGTATCACCAAGCGCATCGCGCGCGATTTGCGCGGCTGCCTGCTCGATCTGAGCCTGTGAGATGGGATGAAGCAGGTCGTCGCCCTTGGGAAAGTCGAAACCGCCCCGCTCAAGTGACACGTTGGCATCGAGATACGGGCCGAAGACATAGGCCTTAACGATGTAGTTGCGATCTCTTTCTTCGCCCTCAGATGATCCTTCTTCAAAAAATTCATCCACAAATTCTGGCACAAAGCTATGGATCGCAGTGTCCGTGACCTCTCGGCGGTCGGCAACCAAGCTGATCTTGCTCTTCTGGTTTCGCGGCGAGTAGAGCTTGAACACGCGAACCTGAAATTTCTGCTCCTTGTCCCCTGAACCGAGGACGATATCCCCCTCTTGGAGCGGAATCTCCTTGATCATCGCAGCAAGCTGATTGCTGACAAAATTGTTGAGAATGATCCGCCCCGTTCCGTCTTCCTCGGCGATCCCGATCTCGGGACACCGATAGTCGGCGTCGATGAAGTACGGCAGAAGCCGCTCCACCAGTGTCCGAGCAATCGTCTTGATTTTCTTGTCGGGAAACGCGCGCTTGACCTTGTGCATGGTGACACGGGAACCGATGTCGCCGTCAGGACAGTCTTCAATACTTTCGTTGACGATGATGTCGGTTTGCTTGCCCATCTTAAAGGCGCGCTTTTTCCGTCCCTCTTCGTGCTCGAAAACGCTCTCGATGAGTAAATCGTCGAAGTATTTCAGACAGGTGAAGCGTCCGAAACCCTTCCCGCCCTGTGCGATCTTGTGATCCGAGTAAAGGGTATCAAATGAATCCCTGTTCTCGTCGTTAAAGCCGATGCCGTTGTCGATGACAGTGAAGCTTTCGACGGGCGGCTGACCGCCCTCAAGTTCCTGCTGGTTCGACCGCTTCACCAGAATATCAACGCGGCCCGCTTCAGGCGATGTGGCCTCGATCGCCTGGATAGCGTTCACGATGGTTTCGACAAGCGGGGTGTAAACATTTGTCCCAGAACGGATATTCTCGACGGCGCGTCTGACATTGACGTTGCTCATAGCTTGATCTCCGCGTCGGGGTTTCCGGCAGCGAGCGCGTTCATGTAGGCGAGGCAAAGCTCGCAAGAGCGGTACTTGCCGCCATAGGCGGCTTTCTCTTCGCGCTCAACGATCGGGAAGGTCGAGTAGATGTAGCGGATATCGTCGCGTTCGGTGATGCCGTAGAGATGGAAGAAGACAGCATCGAGCTTGGCACGCAGGACAAGGCGGCGCTCTTCATCCCAGATGAACGGTGGCTTCACGGTTCCAGCCGCATCGACATAGCCCATGTCGCGCGCGAAGGGGGCGATGTCATGGGCGGTGTAGGAGAGCTCAAGAGCCACCTCCCGCACGACTTCTGCGGCGCTCTTCGATCCAAAGTGCACGTTCTCGAATTGATCCCGTGAAATCATCGGAAACTGCTCAGCGATAAACCAGTTTACGCTTGTGCTGTGCACCTTCGACCTGGCGACAAAATCAAGTACCAGAGAATTCAGGTTGGCCACGATGAGATCAGCACATGCCCGATAGGCATCAACGTCTTCGGGCAACAAGATCGGTGCCTTGTTGCCAAACCCTGCCTTGGGAACGATCGCCGCTATCATCGTCCGCGCATCTGTGGCTCTGGCGATATCCCGAAACGCGATCGCCCATTCGATGCCAGAAGGAAGATCGACTTCGCTTTCAGGCACCCAATATTGAGGGGTCGGCACGAAGTCAGGATCGGCTTTTTGCTCTTCCGAGACCGCGCCGCTCAGCGCCGCGTTGTGCAAGTTAGCCTCGTTGACCTCAACCGATGCCGCGCGGTGATCAAACTGATGGATCATTCGCCCGACATAGAGAGGCAGCCAGTTGCCCGAGGCGCTTCCGAAGGTGTTGCCGCCCAAGGGATAAGCCGACTCCTGCTCTTCCAGCTCCGTGCGGGTGCGGAACAAGCCAGAGTCGTTGGTCATGTGAAACATGGTCGAGTATTTCACCGGCCATGCCTTCACCTCCGCACCTGACGACCGATCGACCAAAGGCACGGCGTTGCCATAGATGGCAGTTGTTAGATCGGCATCACGCTTGGAGCGAAAAATCGGCGCGGTGCCGGTGTTCGGGTTCACCCGCGCGAAGTCCTCAGCGCTAAGGGAGAAACAGACTTCAGGATCAGCAAGCTCGCTCACAGCCTGTAGAAAGAACGCACAGCGCGCGGCCTTTTCCGTTGGCACCGGGCTGGCCACGAAAGCGCAAAACTTGAAGCGGCTGTCCACGTCCTCGAAGAATGGTTTCAGGTCGTAGCGCGTTCGGCGGTTCTCAAAATCATACAGTGCCTTCAGCCGACCTTCCGTCGCCACCCCTTTGAAAAACTTGGCGGCTGTCTTGTCCGACGCAATACCGGACGGGACAAGCAGCCCAATCAGCCCGTCTTGCTTGACTACGGTCATTGCCCGCTCGACGAACAGCGAATAGAGGTTCACGTCTCCGCCAGAGAGTAGCGGATAATCCCCGCCCTTGCGCGCCATGCGCGTTCCGGCCTCCGCCCGCTCGGACGCCTTGGCATAGTCCTGGGCCAAGGGATCGTCCGCTTTTTCCAGGGCGACGATCATCTTCTTTCGATCGGCCGCGCGCGCTGCCATCGCGATCTCGGGACGGCGCTCGGCAAACCACTCGACCTGCTGAAGCTTCATCCGATCCCATGGCGGATTACCGATCACGGCATGAAACCCACCGGTCAACTCGTCTTCTTCCCAATCCGACCAGATGCCAGGGAAGGTCACTTGCCAGTTGAGGAAGTTTTCCTCTGCGATCAGCATGCGCGCCTGGCCAAGTATCTCGGCAAAGCGCTGTCCTTCTTCGCGCTTGGTCTTGGGCTCCTTCTTGCCCATGGCGATGTCGAGCGGATCGCCAAACTGACCATCGAAGAAGATTTTCAGCGCGTCCTTGCCCGCCTTGTCCTTGATGTCGAGCCAGTCGATCGCGTGGATCAGCTTGAGCAGCGCATCGAGCGGCGCGGTCATGTCTTCGACCTCGGCAAACACGTCTGCCGATCGGTGCGCCTCGGCAATCTCGGCGTCAGTCAGCCCTTCAACGATCTGCATCTTGGATGCCGCCCGCAGGGCACGCTTCATCGGCTCGTGCAGCAAGAGCGGCGTGCCGTAGGTCGCCGCCTTGTCGATGCCCTTCTTCACCCAGGAGCCGAAAAGGCTGTCACCACTGCGAAGATGGTGGTCGAGGAAGGAAAGCGGCGCGCCCACCGTGAAGGTGTGCAGCCACAGCGCCACCTTGGCGAGCTCCACAGCCATCGGGTTCTTATCGACGCCGTAGATGCAGCGTTTGAGCACCATGCGGCGGATGATGTGGCGATCGTCGAGCTGTTCCTCGTCGATCGTCCAGTCCCGTTCGTCGGCATTGGCAAGGATGGTGTTGCGGATCGTATCGATCCTCTCGCCAAGCGGAGAAATATAATCGCCCCATTCCTCGGGCGCATCGAGCTCGGCCTCTGCCATGGCTGCAATCACCTGATCGGCCATGAAGTCCACCAGACTAACGAGAAAATGGCCGGAGCCCATGGCGGGGTCGCAGATTTTCAGGTCAAGAAGCGCGGTCGCGGGATCGAGGCGCTTGAGCTGGCCAATCTTGCGATGATCGGGCAAGTCCCCCTGCCCCAGCTCTGCGATCTTGTCCCTGAAGGCGCGCTTGCGCTCTTCCACAAGCGGCTCAAGAGTCTCGGTCAAGATGAGCTGCACCAGATCATCGGGCGTGTAATAGCTGCCCGACCCCTTGCGCGCGAAAATGTTGGGCTGAACGGTGATGTCGTCGCCGTCGCGCGTCACCTCGTATTCGAGAAGTCGCTCATAGATCGAGCCAAGCTGCTGCACCGAAAGGTTGCGGTAGTTGATGTATTTGCGCCCCTCCGGCGTTACCTCGAAGGACAGCGCGTCGATCACGCGCGCCATGACCGCATCGGGGATGCGGATATTGGTCAGGATCGCATGGCCCTCCTGGTCGAAAAGACCGCCGTTATAGGGCGGCAAGCCGATCGAGGCGTCCCCCTGGTCGATCGCGATGAAGAGATCGGCCATTGCGCCCCAATAGCGCGCGGCAGTCTCCGAGAAGACGTCATTCTTGTCTTTGCGCTCTTGGACATCCAGGCGCACCTTGTTGCGCAGCCCATAGTCGTCATAGCGCGTGTCCTTAACCGGCAAGAGATCGCGGTCTTCGGCATAGAGGATGAACAAGAGCCGATAGAGCAAGATCAGCGCGGCTTCGCGCACCTCTTGAAGATCAGCCTCGGGGGCGGCCTTGACGATGGCGCGCACCAGGTCGGGGAACACCTCCCCGAAAACCTTGTTGGAGAGGTCTTCGGCAACGCGCTCTTCGTAGAACTTGCCTTCTTCGAGGGCTTTCTCGTGGAAGGTGCGCGGGTCAGCGCCCGCAGGCACGAATGCCTCTCGCCGGAAGATCAGCAAAAAGACCTTCAGCCAGTGACGGCGATCGGCCTCATTGAGCGCGAAAAGCCCTTCATTGTGCCCAGGCAAATCCAGGATCGCAGCGATGTCGAGCTCGAAGAACTGTTCGGAAACGGATCGAGCGCCTGAGAAATACAGCCGCCACTTCGAGCCGTTGGTTAGAATGCCCCAACGCAGAGCGCCATTGGTGATGTCGTCGATGCGACGCAAATAGCGGAGCATCTGGGTTGATGGCGCGGTTTCCTCTCCACGTCGGCCAGATCGCCGATCGAGTGGGCGCGCCCATCTTTTGGACTCAACCACGGCGCGGCCGAACTCGTAACGCTTCCACTCTTCTGGAAAGCCGTTCGCCTTGGCCTTTGTCTCGCCGCTCTCAAAAAGCAAACCATCGGGCACGTCTTCGCGCCCCCTTGGTGACAGGTTTTGCTGACGCAGCGATTCCGTCCAGCCAAGCGCTTCAAGAATTGGCCAGATCAAATCGTCTTCTGTTTGGCTTTCATTCGGTGTCTGGGAAATCGGGAAACGATCAAAGACCGATCGAAGAGAAGCGCCGAACTGGTCGAGATCAGCATCGCCAAGTGTGTTCCACTCCGAAACGCCCTGGATGGTTTCGGTCAGAAAGTCTGATGTAAAAAGGCTGCCCTGGCTTGCGACTTCACTGCTCAAATCGAGATTTCCTCTTGTTTTTTGGTAAGGTATCAATTCCCGATAAGCGATGCAGCACAAATGTGAGGCAGGGAAACATCGAACAAATCGCTGTTGAAGGGCCTACAGTTGCTCGACATGTCCAGCTTCCGACCGATTGGCCATCGTGGACCGAAGGTCATCTAGGTCATCCAAAGCGGTTCGTAACTGCGCGTCAGCTTCCGCACTTGCCAGACCATCAGACGGCTCGTCTCCCCCAAAGTCCATTTCCATCTGTCGCTGTTCCTCGGCGATAACGGCTTGAACGACGGGCGCGGTTTTCTTTGCGTCGATGTCGGTTTGCCCTGAAGATTGGCGGCGGCCCGCAACGTGGCTTGCGCTGTCCACAACCGCATCAGTTTCAGATCCATGTCGTCCACTCGCAGGCGGCGTCATCGGCATGGCGCGCACACTCAGCGGCAGCGTGCCTTGCGATCCCCCTCCCCCCGGCTTCGGAAACGGCAACTCGCCTGATTGCGCCGCGTGGATCGCCTTGAACAGCCGATCGTCAAAATATTGGATCCGCTTCGCACGGACCGGCATCTGGGCATCGATGACCATGACGATTTCATCGAGGGGCAGACGGCGCGCTTCATCTTCTGGCAACAAAGAGCTTTCCTCGGTCCTTGTGGACTGGCTGCGCCCTTCAAAGGGGTTCTTGCCGATAGACTGGGAGCGCGTGATGACGGTCTTCGTGGTCTTACCGACCGCCTTGCTGAGTTCCTCGACGGTCTTCTCATCTGAGGGCGTCAGGTAGAGCTTTACACCCGCGTTGCCTTGCAGGGCGCGGCGAGTGTTCTCGCCGTAGATTTCATCGAGGGCGGGAATGGTTTGCGTGACCACGGCCAGGTGACCACGATAGGTGCGCAGGGTCTCGATGCTCTCGACCACGATGGGCATTTTGCCCAAGCGATTGAACTCGTCGAGCATGATCATTACGGGCCAGGGCTCATCTGGCCCGGGATCCTTTTCCTGCATGGCCGAGAGGAGATCGGAGAAAAAGAGCCGGATCAGCGGCGCAAGGGGTTTGACCATCAGCGGCTGGACCACGAGATAGACCGAAAAGGGCTTCTTGCGGATCGTCCGGAAATCAAAATCCGAAACCGCCGTCGCCTCATCGATGGCCGGGTTCTGCCATTGATCGAGCCCCGAGGTCATCAGGAGCGAGACATAGGAGGTCAGCGTATCGTTGTTGGTCGAAGCTAGCCGCGTAAAGATCAGTTTTGCGGCCCTGTTGTCCACCTCGTGGCCGCGCGCGAAGTATTCCTTCTGCTTGTTCCCGCCCGAGGCGGCGATGCGGTAGATCTCGCCCAAGGTGGGGCGCTTGCGCTGGAAGGCCAACAGGCCTGCCGCCACAAAGAGATCGATCCCGCCTTTGAGGAGGCCCTGCACCCGGTCGTTGTCGCTCTGCAGGAACAGCGTCGCCAGGAGCTGCAGTTCCATCTGCTGGCGCGCGGGATCTTTCAGTTGATAGATGCGCAAGAGCGGGTTGTAGCGATGCGTGCGCTTGCCCTCCCAATCGGTGGGGGCAAAGCGATAGACCTTGTCGCCTTGGGCTGCACGGTGCCGGGCCGTGGCCTCAAAGCACTCGCCCTTCACATCGAGCGTCACGGCGGAGCCTTGCCAGGTCAGCAGGTTCGGGATGACAAAGCCCGTGGTCTTGCCGCGGCCCGTGGGCGCCACGATCAGCGCATGCGGGAAAACCTTGGAGCAAATGTAATTGGCGCGGGAGCCCGGCGCCCCCAGCTTGCCGAGGATGAACCCGGTCCCGGGCGCCCCGAAGAAGCCATTGGCCTTCATCTCGCGCGCATTCTGCCAATGGGTCTGGCCAAAGCGTGTGAGGGCCGAGCCTGAAAGGGCGAGGCTCAGCATCAGGCCGGCGGCGGCGAAGCTGCCGATGATCAGGTGAATAAGTTGCGCGTCCTCCGGGCGGCGATCGAGGATCGCCAGATAGTTCTGCGCGATATAGGCAAAGTCGATCTCGGCCCCAAACCCGAGATCCTGGTAGGTCAGCACCGCCGAGGCGATCGTATAGCCCATGGCCCCAGTCACCAGCGTTACCAGCAAGACG
>JAASSQ010000214.1 GCA_021767845.1 Roseovarius sp.
AACTTCCACGGGTGTTACCCCACAGCGACCTCAACGCTGCGCGTCTACCAATTCCGCCACGACCGCACGTGATCCGGTAGGTGGGCGGGGATATACGCAATCGCGCGGGCGATGTGAAGGGCCGATTTGCCAAGTTTTTGACAATTCTTCCCGGCCCTGCCATGACCCTGCAATCTTTGCGAAAAAACGGCGCTTACCATGGTTGAATGGATCACCTCTCCGGGCCTGACCGATTACGACACCGCCGTGCGCGAGATGGAGGCCCGCGCCGAGGCGATCGCGCAGGGCCGCGCGGACGAGGCGGTCTGGCTGCTCGAACACCCACCGCTCTATACCGCCGGCACCTCGGCCGATCCCGCCGACCTGACCGATCCCGACCGGTTTCCCGTCTACCCCTCCAAGCGCGGCGGGCAATATACCTATCACGGCCCCGGCCAGCGGGTGGTCTACGTGATGCTCGACGTGGGCCGCCGTGGCCGCGACGTGCGCGCCTTCGTCAAGTCGCTGGAAACCTGGGTCATCGCCACGCTCGACCAGTTCAACGTCAAGGGCGAGATTCGCGAGGGCCGGGTCGGGGTCTGGGTGGTGCGCGACGACAAGCCGCTCACCCCCGCCGGCACCCCGCCCGAGGACAAGATCGCCGCCATCGGCATCCGGCTGCGCAAGTGGATCAGCTTCCACGGCATCTCGATCAATGTCGAACCCGAGCTCGAGCATTTCTCGGGCATCGTGCCCTGCGGCATCGCCGAGCACGGCGTCACCAGCCTTGTCGATCTCGGCCTGCCGGTCACGATGGGCGATCTCGACGTGGCGCTGCGCCACACGTTCGAGGCCAGTTTCCCGCCGCTTGCCCCCGTCGGGCCGCCCCAGGGCTGAAGGCACGGCCCGGCCCCGGTGCGCCGATCCGCGCATTGCCCCCGCCGCCGTGCACCATCACAACGGGCCGCGGGACAGGCGCCCGTCCCGGGAAACAGCAAAGAGACCGCCATGAAACCAATCCTCATGACCGCCGCCACCCTCCTGGCCCTCGCCACACCCGCCCTCGCCGAAGGCGACGCCGCCAAGGGCGAGCAGGCGTTCCGCCAATGCAAGGCCTGCCACATGATCCAGGCCGAAAGCGGCGAGACCATCGTCCGGGGCGGGCGCACCGGCCCCAACCTTTATGGCATCATCGGGCGCACCGCCGGCACGGTAGACGGGTTCCGCTATGGCGCGAGCCTTGTCGCGGCGGGCGAAGCGGGCCTTGTCTGGAGCGAGGAAAGCCTCGTCGCCTTTGTCGAAGACCCCGAGGCCTTCCTTGCCGCCTATCTCGACGATTCCGGCGCGCGGTCGAAAATGACCTACCGCCTGCGCAAGGGCGGCGCGGACATCGCGGCCTACCTGGCCACCTTTTCGGCTGAATAATACAAACCCATCAATGGTTTGGTCCGGTTGCGCCGCGCCCCGTCCGGGCGCGGCGCGGCGTTCGGGGTGCGACAAAATTATTTGATTCAGGTCAAACTCTCGCATTGCCCCGCATGCATCGGCATTCTAAAACCTGAATGGAATGGGCGCATGGTGACGGGAATCGTGCGTCTTTGGTATCACCAGCAGGAGGCAGACAATGGCAGACGCAGCCATTCACGGCCACGAGCACGAGGATCAGCGCGGGTTTTTCACCCGGTGGTTCATGTCCACGAACCACAAGGATATCGGTATCCTTTACCTGATCACCTCGGCCATCGTGGGCCTGATCTCGGTTCTCTTCACCGTTTACATGCGGATGGAGCTCATGGAGCCGGGCGTTCAATACATGTGCCTGGAAGGCGCACGTTTCACCGCCGCGGCCGCGGGCGAATGCACGCCCAACGGACACCTTTGGAACGTCATGATCACCTATCACGGTGTCCTGATGATGTTCTTCGTGGTGATCCCGGCGCTGTTCGGGGGCTTCGGCAACTACTTCATGCCGCTGCAGATCGGCGCGCCGGACATGGCGTTCCCGCGGATGAACAACCTCAGCTACTGGCTGTTTGTCGCGGGCACCTCGCTTGGCGTGGCCTCGCTGCTGGCGCCGGGCGGCAACGGCCAGCTGGGCTCGGGCGTGGGCTGGGTGCTCTACCCGCCGCTCTCGACCACCGAATCCGGCATCTCGATGGACCTGGCGATCTTTGCCGTGCACGTCTCGGGCGCCAGCTCGATCCTCGGCGCGATCAACATGATCACCACCTTCCTGAACATGCGCGCGCCGGGCATGACGCTCTTCAAGGTGCCGCTGTTCTCGTGGTCGATCTTCGTCACCTCGTGGCTTATCCTGCTGGCGCTGCCGGTGCTGGCGGGCGCGATCACCATGCTGCTGACCGACCGCAACTTCGGCACGACCTTCTTCGACCCGGCCGGCGGCGGTGACCCGGTGCTCTACCAGCACATCCTGTGGTTCTTCGGCCACCCCGAGGTCTACATCATCATCCTGCCCGGCTTCGGCATCATCAGCCACGTGATCGCCACCTTCAGCCGCAAGCCCATCTTCGGCTACCTGCCGATGGTCTGGGCGATCATCGCGATCGGCTTCCTGGGCTTCGTCGTGTGGGCGCACCACATGTACACCGTTGGCATGAGCGTGACGCAGCAGTCCTACTTCATGCTGGCCACGATGGTGATCGCCGTGCCCACCGGGGTGAAGGTGTTCAGCTGGATCGCCACCATGTGGGGCGGCTCCATCGAATTCCGCACGCCGATGCTGTGGGCCTTCGGGTTCCTGTTCCTGTTCACCGTCGGCGGCGTGACCGGCATCGTGCTCAGCCAGGCGGGCGTGGACCGCGCCTATCACGACACCTACTACGTCGTGGCCCACTTCCACTACGTGATGAGCCTCGGCGCCGTCTTCGCCATCTTCGCGGGGATATACTTCTACTTCCCCAAGATGACCGGCAGGATGTATCCCGAATGGGCCGGCAAGCTGCACTTCTGGGCGATGTTCATCGGCGCCAACCTGACCTTCTTCCCCCAGCACTTCCTGGGCCGTCAGGGGATGCCGCGCCGCTACATCGACTACCCCGAGGCGTTCGCGATGTGGAACTACTGGTCCTCGATCGGTGCCTTCATCAGCTTCGCGTCCTTCGTGTTCTTCTTCGGCGTGATGGCCTACGCCCTGCTGCGTGGCGCCCGCGTGACCGAGGCGAACCCGTGGAACGAATACGCCGACACGCTGGAATGGACCCTGCCCTCGCCGCCGCCCGAACACACGTTCGAGCAGCTGCCCAAGCAGGAAGACTGGGACAAGCAGCCCGCTCACTGATCCAGCCAGCCACATGATCCAGACAGGCCCCGGAGATGTCTCCGGGGCCTGTTTCGTTTCACACCACCGCGCGCCGCCCCTGCCGCGCCCGCCGCGGCCCCTGTCGCATTCGCGCCTTCACGCTCCCCGGCCCCCATGCTATCCCCCCGCCAGAGCCGCCACCCGGAGAGCGCCATGAGCAACGAGATCCGCCTCGCCTTCGAACACCCCGCCGCGCGGGCCGACGCCACCGCGCCCGACGGGCCGCTGGACCGGATCTCGGTGCGCGATCACGTTGTCGAGGTCGAGATCGGCGCCTTCCAGGCCGAACGCGGCGTCACGCAGCGCGTCTGCTTCAACGTGGTGGTCGAGGTGCGCCCCGTCACCGATCCGCTGGATGACGATGTCGATCGCATCCTCAGCTACGACAAGGTGACCGAGGCGATCGCCGCCGAACTGGCCGAGGAACGCCTCAACCTTCTCGAAACGCTGGCCGAGCGCATCGCCGAACGCATCCTGTGGGAGCCGCAGGCCGTCCGCACCTTCGTGCGCATCGAGAAGCTCGATCGCGGCCCCGGCGCGCTTGGCGTCGAGATCGTCCGCTCGGTCGATGATCTGGCCACCAAGCCCGTGGGTCACCACCCCGACACCACGCCGCATCCGCATGTGGTATTCCTGACCAACCCGGCGATCCGGTCGCCCAACCTCGCCCGCTGGCTCGACCAACTGCAGGCGCGGGCCGAGCCGGTGATCCTCTGCGTCGGGCACCCCGACACCCCCGGCCCGCAGACCGGCCACAGGATGACACAGCGCCGGGTGGACTTGCTGGCGCTTGAACAGAATGCCTGGGTGCTGGCCGGGCGCGACGATCGCTGTGTCGTCGTCAACACACGGACCGAGCTCGACTGGGCGATGAAGAACGGCCAGATTTCCGTCTGGGCGCCGTCAAAGATCGTGCTGGATGCGGTCGATGGCCCCTCCACCGGGCCGGACGATCCCGTGGCGCTCGCGGCATGGTTCACCGGCCATATGGACGCCTCCGACCTGCTGCTGATCGGCGCGGCGCCCCCCGCCGGCGGCGCCCCCGTGCCGGTGCTGGTGCAGGACATCGCGCAATCCGGCCTGTGATCCGGGGGCGCGCAAGCGCCCGCGACGGCTTGCATCCCCGCCCCACCCTTGCCATGAGCCTGCCGAACAACAGGTGAGCGCCATGCCCTATTACCGCCCCATCCCCCGCTACGATCACGCCCGCCCCGACGGTGCCCTGCCGCTGGCCGGCGGCTGGCTCTGGTTCGACACGGTCGAGGAACTGCACCGCGACTCGCCCGCGCGCCTTCTGCCCGCGCGCAACCTGCCCGATGAGGTGCGCGACCGGCTGACCGCGCCCCGCGCGCCCGTGGCCGGTCTCGACCTCTCCGCGCCGCGGATCATGGGAATTCTCAACGTCACGCCCGACAGCTTTTCCGACGGCGGGCAGCATTTCGACCCCGCCGATGCGCTCGCCCATACCCGCGCCATGATCGACGCGGGCGCGGCCATCATCGACGTGGGCGGCGAATCCACCCGCCCCGGCGCCACGGAAATCCCGGTGGACGAGGAAATCCGCCGTACCGCCCCGGTGATCGAGGCGATCCGCAGGGAAACCGGCCTGCCGCTTTCCATCGACACGCGCAAGGCCCCCGTCGCCCGCGCCGCCCATCAGGCCGGCGCGTCGCTCATCAACGACGTGGCGGGCTTCACCTTCGATCCTGCCCTCGCCCCCTTCGCCGCCGAAGCCGGTCTTCCCGTCTGCGTCATGCACGCCCAAGGCACGCCCGAGGTCATGCAGAAAAACCCGCGTTATGACAATGCCGCGCTCGACATCTACGACTATCTCTCCGACCGGGTCGAGGCGCTCACCGCCCTCGACATCCCCCGGTCGCGGATCATCGTCGATCCCGGCATCGGCTTCGGCAAGACGCTCGAGCACAACCTGAC
>JAASSQ010000215.1 GCA_021767845.1 Roseovarius sp.
TGCGGGTCGGCCAGCGCGTGTGCCAGATCAAGGATCGGGTTGTCGCGATCCTGCCGGTGGATGCGGTGCAGGGTCAGCCGCGCGCTTTCGGGCAGCTTGTCGAACACCATCGAGCCGGATTGGTTGACCGGGGCAAGCTGCGCGGGATCACCGAACAGGAGCAGGTTGGGAAAGATCTCCTGCAGGTCGTCGAACTGCCTGTCGTCGAGCATCGACGCCTCGTCGATGAACCCGATATCCAGCGGCTCTTCGCGGCGTTTCCAGCCGGTGATGAAGTCGCTGCCGCGCAGCCCGGCCGCGGCCAGCGCGCCGGGCACCGATTTGTGCGTCTGGTAGAAGGCCAGCGCACGGTCCAGCGCCTCGTCGGTCAGGCCCTCGATCTCGGGGCGGTCTCCGTTGCCGGCCAGCCATTCGGCGATCTTTTCGTATTCCGGGTCATAGACGGGGGTATAAAGGATGCGGTGGATCGTGGTGGCCGGCACGCCGCGCATCCGCAAGACGCTGGCGGCCTTGTTGGTGGGCGCGAGGATGGCCAGCGTGCGCCGGTCGCGGCGCTTGCGCCCCTCCCAGTCGCCGGACACGATCTCGACCCCCGCGTCCTCGAGCGCGCGGGTCAGCGCGGCCAGCAGAAGGGTCTTGCCCGACCCGGCCTTGCCGACCACGGCCATCGTCTTGGATTGCCCCTCGCGGGCAGGCAGAACCAGCCCCTCGTCAAGGTCCACGCCGGCGGTGCGCAGCATGTCGGCGATGCGGTCATGGGCCTCGGCCTGGTCGTCGGAAAAGGTAAGGGCGGTCTGGGACATGCGCGGACCCTACCCGTGCATGCGGGGCGGCGCCAGAGCCGAAGCGGCCACCGAAGGCGCGGTATGGGCGCACGGCATGGGTGCAGGACAGCGCATGGCGGTCAGGCGATCGCGATCAGCCCGAGGCTGAGCGCGCGGGCCACGGCGTGAAGCGTGTTGAGCGCCCCCAGCTTGAGCCGCGCGGATTCGACGTAGCCGCGCAGGGTGTGTTCCGAAATCGTCAGGGTCTGGGCCACCTGCGCGCGGCTGTAGCCCATCGCGAGAAAGGTGATCGCCTCGATCTCGCGCGGGGACAGCGGCTGCGCGGGCGCCGGGATGTGCCCCGGCCCCAAGTCGAAGGCCTTTTGATTGAAGGTATGCGCGATCAGGATCAGGGGGCGGCGGTGGGTTTCGGTGAACAGCGCCCAGGCGCGATCGTCGCAATCGTGGCTGACCGAGAACAGGGCGATCTGCCCGCCCGGCCCGCGCAACGGCACCGAGAGTCCCTGGTTTCCGACGCCATGCGCGACCGCGTCGCGCAGGAAGTCCTGCGCGGGCCGCCCCGACCAGTCGAGCCGCTTCCAATCGACCGGGTGCACGCGGCGGAAACAGCCGCGTATCACGGGGTCGATGCGCAGGTAGTTGCACGCGATATAGCGTTGCATCCAGGCGGCCGAGTAGGTGCTGCACCCGTATTGGTCGCCCCCGGCGCTGACCCAGTGATAGCCCGCATGGCGCACCCCGAGCGTGTCGCGCAGCCGTGCGATCAGCCCTTGCAGTTCGGCCGCGTCACAGGCGCCTTCCAACGTCTCCAGAAAGTCGTCCAACCGGGTGGACGGGGCTGCCATCATCCGCCTGCATTCCTTCGTTGTCGCGCGCCAGCTCCAGCGTCGCCAGCAGGCGGGTGTCATCGAGATGGTCAGACAGTGCCGTCATCCCGTTTTGCCGGGCAAATGCCTGAAGATCGGCCAGCACGTCGAGTATCCATGCGTTACGCATCCGAAGGTGTGCCCTCGCGGTTAATGACAGATTAATACAACCATAGCATGTATTGAATTTCCCCCGAATCCGCGTTTTTCAGCCCCCCGGAAATGGCGGGGCTGCGGGCCGTAACCCGTTGATCGGCCTGCCGCCGGTGGCACAACGAAAATCGCCCGCGACCGGTCATGCCGATTCGCGGGCGATCGTCCTCCTCCCGGACGGGGTGTGCGGGGTTACTTGCCCGCCTCGATCACGTCCTCGACGGTCCGCAGGCCGGTCTTGGGCGCCTGCACCAGCACGGCCATGTTCCCCGGCTTGTGCTCGTTACGATACATCTTGGTATGCGCATCCGGGATCTGATCCCAGGGGAACACCTCGGACATGCAGGGGTCGATCCGGCGTTCGACCATCAGCCGGTTGGCGGCCGCCGCCTGCTTGAGGTGGGCGAAGTGGCTGCCCTGAAGGCGCTTCTGATGCATCCACATGTAGCGCACGTCGAAGGTGCAGTTGAACCCGGTGGTGCCCGCGCAGATCACGACCATGCCGCCCTTCTTGCAGACGAAGGTGGAGACCGGGAACGTCGCCTCGCCGGGGTGTTCGAAGACGATATCGACGTTGTTCCCCTTGCCGGTGATGTCCCAGATCGCCTTGCCGAACTTGCGGACTTCCTTGAACCAGTCAGCATATTCGGGCGTGTTCACGGTGGGCAATTGGCCCCAGCAGTTGAAATCCTTGCGGTTGATGACACCCTTGGCGCCGAGGTCCATCACGAACTGGCGCTTGTCCTCTTCCGAGATCACGCCGATCGCGTTGCCGCCGGCGGCGTTGATGAGCTGGATCGCGAACGACCCCAGGCCGCCCGACGCGCCCCAGACCAGAACGTTCTGACCCGGCTTGAGCTCGTGCGGGTGGTGGCCGAAGAGCATCCGGTAGGCGGTGGCCAGCGTCAGGGTGTAGCAGGCCGATTCCTCCCAGGTCAGGTGCTTGGGCCGCGGCAGAAGCTGCTGTGCCTGAACGCGGGTGAACTGCGCGAAGGACCCGTCGGGGGTTTCGTAGCCCCAGATGCGCTGGCTGGGCGAATACATCGGGTCGCCGCCGTTACATTCCTCGTCGTCGCCGTCGTCCTGGTTGCAGTGGATCACGACCTCGTCGCCCACTTTCCAGTTTCTCACCTGGTCGCCGACGGCCCAGACGATGCCCGAGGCGTCGGACCCCGCGATGTGATAATCGGCGCCGTGGCCGTCGAACGGGCTGATCGGCTGGCCGAGGCCCGCCCAGATGCCGTTGTAATTGACGCCCGCCGCCATCACCAGGACCAGCACCTCGTGGCTGTCGAGCGTCGGGGTATCGACGACCTCAACCTGGAACGACTTGTCGGGCGTGCCATGACGCTCGCGCCGGATGGCCCAGGCATACATCTGCTTGGGGACATGGCCCAGCGGGGGCATTTCGCCAACCTCGTAAAGATCCTTTTCAGGCGCGTCGTAGGGCGCGATGCCCGTTTCGGTATCCAGAGCCATGTGCAGCCTCCTTGTCGGTGTCTCTTGCCGCAATGCAGAATCGCGGTGCTGACCCTCGGAATATAATTGTGCGCGCAACATTGCAATGCCCAAGGATGCGTTTTTGTAATTTTATGACCCTGCGGATGCAGAAATTCCCGGTCTCAATTGCCGCAACTGCGAAATAGATGGGCGATGGAGCGGGCATAATAGTCCAGGATCGGGCGGTCGGCCTCGACCGGCGCGATGCGCCCGCCCTCTTCGCGGACCATCTTGCGCCGGGCCAGGGTGCGCAGTCCGACCTCGACCGCATAGGCGACATCGTTGCGGGGCAGGTGCACATGCGTCTGCGGCAACTGCTCCAGCATCGACGCGACCTCCTGCTCCAGCGCGGGGCGGTCCATCGCGCCATGGCGCACCAGCGCGCGCGCCACCATCGGCACCGGCAGGACCGGCACCTCCTGCCCGATCCGCCGCATCAGCTCGGCGCCCAGATCCTCGACCGGCGCGTCGGGATGGTCGCGTCGGAAATCGCGCAGGGACAGCGGCGCGCCGAAGCTTACCGCCGCATAGCCGTGGCGATGATAGCGGCGGCGCAGCCACAGCCAGACCTGGTGCAGGATGAAACGCGCGACCACGCTGATCCGGGCGCGGAACCGGCGCTCGCCGCGCTGGCTCGCGGCCACGAGGATGCGGTCCTCGAACACCCGGTCGTAGTTCAGGGCCACCGGCACGAAGACCACGTCGCGCGCCTCCGGCCCGCGATCCTCGACGATGTATTTCAGCAGGCCGAGCCTGGGCGGCGCCAGCCCGCCATCCAGGCTCAGCCCGCCTTCGGGGAACACCGCCTGCGTCACCCCGCCATCGGTGGCCATGCGCACGTAACGCGCCAGCACCCGGCGATAGAGATCGTTGCGCGATTTGCGGCGGATGAAATAGGCGCCCATCGCCTTGATAAGCCGGCTCAGCGGCCAGACCCGCGCCCATTCGCCCACCGCGTAGGACAGGGCCGAGCGTTCGGCGGCCAGCCATGTCACCAGCACGTAATCCATGTTCGAGCGGTGGTTCATCACGAACACCACCGTCGCCTCGCGGTCCACGCCGCTTAGCGCCGCCTCGTCGAAATGGCCCAGCCGCACCCGGTAGAGCGTGCGGGACAGCCATTTCGCGGCGCGGATGGCAAAGCTGAAATAGGCCGTCGCGGAAAACCCCGGCACGATCTCGCGGGCATAGCGCTTGGCCTGCTCGAAGGCCACGTTCTCGGGGATGCCTTCGGCTTGCGCATGATCGGCGATGGCCCGGCTGACCTCGGGGTCATAGATCAGGCGCTGGATCATGTCGAAGCGGCGGGCCAGCTTGAAGGGCTGGATCGGGCGCTCCAGCCGCTCGTTCAGCTTGGCGACCGCCCGCTCCATCCTGCGGCGAAAGAACCAGCGCACCGACGGGAACAGGAAATGCGACGCGAAGGTGACGGCCGCGAAAGCGACCAGAAGGATCAGCGTCCAAAGCGGCATTTCGACCATCTTGCCCATCGGTCAACCAATACAGGCTTTGCGCGCGCGGTAAATGCCCCCATGCCGCATTGCAGCGAATTGACAGCGCCACATTATTCCAGATACACATTCCTGAACGTAAGAAAATTGCGCATTCTGATTCACGAGGTTCGCCCATGTCGCAGACGCAGAACGACACGCAGCGGGATCGCCCCTGGCTGATCCGCACCTATGCCGGCCATTCCACGGCCCAGGCCTCGAACGCGCTCTACCGGTCGAACCTTGCCCGCGGCCAGACCGGCCTGTCGGTGGCCTTCGACCTGCCCACGCAAACGGGGTATGACAGCGATCACGTGCTGGCGCGCGGCGAGGTCGGCAAGGTGGGCGTGCCCGTCTGCCACCTGGGCGACATGCGCACCCTGTTCGACCAGATCCCGCTGGAACAGATGAACACCTCGATGACGATCAA
>JAASSQ010000216.1 GCA_021767845.1 Roseovarius sp.
CTCGGCGCTCGACAGGTCCACCGCCTCGCTTTCATCGACCAGCGGGCAGACCCAATAGGCCTGCCGCCCCTCGGCGATCGCGCCGCGCAGGTGATCCACCACCTCGTCCATGCGGCCCATGTTGACCAACGCGGTCTTGATCGGCTTGCGGCCGGGCGGCTTTTCGTCCAGCACGCTCACATCCATGTCGCCATATTGCGCCAGCGACAGGCTGCGCGGGATGGGCGTGGCCGTCATCACCAGCACGTCGGCCTTGTCGCCTTTGCGCCCCAGCTCCAGCCGCTGCCGCACGCCGAAGCGGTGCTGCTCGTCCACGATGGCCAGCCGCAGGTCGGCGAACTCCACGTCCTTCTGGAACACCGCGTGGGTGCCCACGAGGATCTGGATATCGCCGCGCTTGAGCGCCGCCAGCTTGGCGCGCCGCTCGGCGCCCTTGTCGCGGCCCGTCAGGATCTCCAGCACGACGCCCGCCGCCTCGGCCAGCGGGCGCAACCCCTGCAGATGCTGCCGCGCCAGGATCTCGGTGGGGGCCATCAGCACGCCCTGCCCGCCCGCCTCGACCGCGATCAGCAGCGCCTTGAACGCCACCAGCGTCTTGCCCGCGCCCACATCGCCCTGCAACAGCCGGTTCATCCGCACCGCGTCGCTCATGTCCTGCGCGATCTCGGCCAGGGCGCGTTTCTGCGCGCCGGTCAAGTCATAGGGCAGCGCATCCAGCACCCGCGCCTGCAACACGCCCGTGCCCACCGTCGCGCGCCCCTTGGCCCGGCGCAGCCGCGACCGGGCCAGCGCCAGAGTCAACTGGTGCGCCATGAACTCGTCATAGGCCAGCCGCTCGCGCGCGGCATCCGCCGGGCTCAGATCGCCCGCGTCCTGCGGATCATGCGCGCGCCGCACCGCCTCGGCCCAGTCCGGCCAGCCCGCCTGCGCCTTCTGCACCGGGTCGATCCATTCCGGCAGATCGGGCACCCGCGTCAGCGCTGATTGCACGGCCTTGCGCATCATCTTCTGCGTGACCCCGGCGGTCAGCGGATAGACCGGCTCGAAATCGGGGATCTCGCCCGCCTCGTCGGGCGCAAGGACATGATCGGGATGCACCATCTGCGCCATCCCGTCGAACAGCTCCACCTTCCCCGACACGACGCGCCGCGCGCCGGTGGGCAGGATGCGCCGCAGGTAGTCGTCGCGCGCATGGAAGAACACCAGCTGGAACGCTGTGGCCGCATCCTCGACCGTGATGCGATAGGCCCCGCCGCGCCGCGCGGGCGGGCGATGCGCCCCGACCGTCACCTCCACCGTCACCACGCCGGGCAGATCGGCGCCCTGCACCGTGGCGCGCTTGCGCCGGTCGATGCCCGACCACGGCAGGGTGAAGACCAGGTCGCGCGGCTTGCCGATCTCCAGCGCGCCGAGGTTCTGGACGGTCTTCGGCCCCACGCCCTCCAGCGTGTCCAGCCCCGCGAACAGCGGGAACAGCGGCTCGGGCCGCCCGCTCATGCGTCCCCGATCAGGGCGAGCCAGCCGTCCTCGTCGATCATCTCGACGCCAAGCTTTTCGGCCGTTTTCGCCTTGCTGCCCGCGCCGGGACCGGCCACGACCAGATCGGTTTTCGCGCTCACGCTGCCCGACACCTTGGCCCCCAGCGATTCCGCCCGCGCCTTGGCCTCGGCGCGCGTCATTTTCTCCAGCGTGCCGGTGAACACCACGGTCTTGCCCGCCACGGGGCTGTCGGCGGTGTCGGGGCGCGTGGCCTCTTCCACCGTCAGATGGTCCACCAGCCGGTCGATGCTGGCGCGCTCGTGCTCCTGCGCGAAGGTCGTGACCAGCGATTGCGCCATCACCTCGCCCACCCCGTCGATGCCCAGCAGGCGGTCCCATTCCGGCCCGCTCTCGTCGGCGGCGGCATCCATCGCCTGCGAGAACTCCTCCCAACTGCCGTAAAAGCGTGCCAGCATGTTGCTTGCCGCCTCGCCCACATGCCGGATGCCAAGCGCGAACAGAAGCCGGCCAAGGGGGATGCGGCGCCGCTCGTCGATCGCGTCAAAGAGCTTCTGCGCGCTTTTCTCGCCCCAACCGTCCCGGTTCTTCAACTGCGTCAGGCAGCCCGGCCCGTAGCGTTCCTTGAGCGTGAAAATATCGGCCGGCTCCTTGATCCAGCCGTCGCGGTAGAACTGCTCCACCTGTTTCGCGCCCAGCCCCTCAATGTCGAAGGCCGCGCGGCTGACGAAATGCTTGAGCCGCTCGACCGCCTGCGCCGGGCAGATCAGCCCGCCGGTGCAGCGCCGCACCGCGTCGCCCTCCTCTCGGATGGCATCGCTGCCGCATTCGGGACAGGTGTGCGGAAAATCATAGGGCTGCGCGTCCTCGGGGCGCTTGGACAGGTCCACATCGGCCACCTTGGGGATCACGTCGCCCGCGCGATAAACCTGCACCCAGTCGCCTTCGCGAATGTCCTTGCCGCCGCGGATCTCGTTGCCCTTGGCGTCGCGCCCGGCGATGTAATCCTCGTTGTGCAGGGTGGCGTTGGAGACCACGACACCGCCCACCGTCACAGGGTGCAGCCGCGCCACCGGGCTCAACGCGCCGGTGCGGCCCACCTGGATGTCGATCGCCTCCAGCCGCGTCCAGGCCAGTTCCGCGGGAAACTTGTGCGCGATCGCCCATCGCGGCGTGGTCGAGCGATAGCCCAGCCTGTGCTGCAACTCGATCCGGTTGACCTTGTAGACCACCCCGTCGATGTCATAGCCCAGCTCGGCGCGCATCTGCTCGATCCGGCGATACTCGGCCAGCATCTCGTCCGGCCCGTCGCAAAGCGCGGTCAGCGGGTTGGTGACGAATCCCAGCTCCGCCAGCCGCTCGATCGCGCCCATCTGCGTGTCGCCCAGGGGCTCGGAATGCTGGCCCCAGGCATAGGCAAAGAACTTCAGCGGCCGGCGCGCGGTGATTCTGGGGTCAAGCTGGCGCAGGCTGCCGGCGGCGGCGTTGCGCGGGTTGGCAAAGGTCTTGTCGCCGCGCTCGGCCTGCCGGTCGTTCAGCGATTCGAAATCGGCGTGGCTCATGTAAACCTCGCCGCGCACCTCCAGCACCTCGGGCGCACCTTGCAGCCTGTCGGGAATGTCGCCGATGGTGCGCGCGTTGGCGGTCACGTTCTCGCCCACCGCCCCGTCGCCGCGCGTCGCCGCCTGCACCAGCCGGCCCTCCTCGTAGCGCAGGCTCAGGCTCAACCCGTCGATCTTGGGCTCGCTCGTATAGGCCAGCGGATCGGTCTCTTTCAGGCCCAGGTAGCGGCGGATGCGCGCGTCGAATTCGCGGATCTCGTCCTCCTCGAAGGCATTGCCGAGGCTCAGCATCCGCACCGCATGGGTCACCTTGCCGAAGCCCTCGGCGGCGGCAAATCCCACCCGCTCGCTGGGGCTGTCCCCGCGCTTGAGGTCGGGGAACCGCTCTTCGATGGCCGCGTTTCGATTGACCAGCGCGTCGTAGTCGGCATCCGACATGATCGGCGCGTCCTGCCCGTGATAGGCCTTGTCCGCACGCGCCACCAGATCGGCCAGCCGGGCCAGTTCGGCCTCGGCCTGCGCCTTGCTCAGCGCCTCCACCGCGATACTGCCGGTGTCGCCGTCCGGGCCGTCCGTTCCGTCGCGGTTTTCCTGATCGTCGCGGCCCGTTGCGTCCTCGCGGCCCTTGCCGGTCTTGTCGGCCTCTTCACCGTCGCGAAGGTTCCGGCCGTCACCGCCTTCACCCCCGACGCGGGTTCCTTCAGCGTTGCGGCTGTCTGCGCCGTTACGGCTCTCTTCGCCGTTGCGGTTCTTTTCACCGTCACGGCTCTCTTCGCCGTCGCGGCGCTTGTGGCCCTCGCTGCCTTCGCTGCCGTCGCGTGTCATCGCGCCCTCTTCGCCCGGATCCGGCGGCGGCCATGACGGCCCCCAACCCGGCTCAAAGTGATAGGGCGCACGCGATCAGAGGTCCAGCCCATGCGTGCCGCCAGATGCCGCCCGGTGCTCCCTCCGCCGCGCACGGCCCGCGACGGCCCCGGCGCGCAGCGCCTGGCCTGTCGCGCCGCCGCTCAGGCCCCGAGCGCCAGCCGGTCGCCGCCCATCTCACCGGGTTCGGGATCGCGCAGGACATAGCCGCGCCCCCAGACGGTTTCGATATGGCTGGTGCCGCCCGTCGCCTCGCTCAGCTTCTTGCGCAGCTTGCAGATGAACACGTCGATGATCTTCAACTCCGGCTCGTCCATCCCGCCATAAAGGTGGTTGAGGAACATCTCCTTCGTCAGGGTCGTGCCCTTGCGCAGGCTCAGCAGTTCCAGCATCTGGTATTCCTTGCCGGTCAGGTGCACCGGCCGCCCCTCCACATCCACCGTCTTGGCATCGAGGTTCACGTTGATCCGCCCGGTGCGGATCACCGATTGCGAATGGCCCTTGGACCGGCGGATGATCGCATGGATGCGCGCCACCAGTTCCTCGCGGTGGAACGGTTTGGTCAGGTAATCATCCGCGCCGAAGCCGAAGCCCCTGATCTTGTTTTCGGTGTCGTCGGCGCCGCTGAGGATCAGGATCGGCGTTTCCACCCGCGCCAGCCGCAACTGGCGCAGCACCTCGTGGCCGTTCATGTCGGGCAGGCCCAGATCCAGCAGGATCAGGTCGTAATCGTATAGCTTGGCCAGATCGACCCCTTCCTCGCCAAGATCGGTCGTGTAGACGTTCAGATTGGCATGGGTCAGCATCATCTCGATGCTTTTCGAGGTCGTCGGATCGTCTTCAACCAAAAGGACGCGCATTCAATCAACTCCGCTGTGGTCCGATGTTGCGACCGACCTTGGCCAATATTGGTTAATCACAAGTTACCATGGAGTATCTTTTAGCTTTTTCTACTTCTGGTTGTCCACTTGCCCGTGCCGCACGGTGGCCTTCAACCCCGCCACCCCGTGCCGTTCGGCGGCGCGAATCCACTCGGTGAATTCCGCCTCGCTCAGCCCGTAGCGCTCCAGCGCCTCGTCCCGCCCGATCAGCCCGTAAAGCACGCCGCGCACCACCGTCATCTTGCGCGCGGCGGTCCACCTCTGCGTGTCGGCCGGCGGCAGATCCGCCCGGCTCAGCACCCGCCCGTCGGGCAACGTCACCGTCCGCTTTCCGTTCACTTTCCGCACAAACATCGCTCACCCCTCACTTGGAACGCAG
>JAASSQ010000217.1 GCA_021767845.1 Roseovarius sp.
GGCCTGACCGTCGTCGAAGGGCAGATGTGATGCGCGGCCGGGGCATGATGCGCAAGGGGGCTTGAAAATGCCGGTTCAGTTGCCGCGTCCGGCCTGCTAACGGTCTGTCATGGCGACCGAGCCCCAGGATACCGCGATGCAGATCGCGCGACACCGTTTCAAGCTGCGGGTCTGGATCACGTCGCGGCTCTGGGCGCAGGTCATGACCGGGATGGTCCTGGGGTTCGGGCTGGGCCTGTTGCTGAGCGACGCGACGGGCCTTGTCGCGCCCGAAACCGCCGAGGTGGTGGGGCTCTGGTTGGCGGTTCCCGGCCGCATCTTCCTGGCGCTGATCGCCATGGTCCTGATCCCGCTGATCTTTTCGTCGATCGTCGGCGGGCTCACCGGGGCCGGATCGCCGGAAGAGCTGCGCTCGGTCGGATTGCGGCTGGCGGCGTTCATCCTGACGACCACCACCATCGCCGCCGCCATCGGCGTGGGGCTGGCCCGGTGGCTGCAACCCGGAACGGGGCTTGCAGGGTTTTCCCGATCCTTCACGCGGGCGGACCCGCCTGCCCCCGATGCCCTGGCCGACATGCCCGTGGCCGATGCCGATGCGACCCTGCCGGACAGGATCGTGGACATCCTGCCCTCCAACCCCACCGCCGCGATCGTGCAGGGCGACATGCTGGCCGTGGTGGTGCTGGCCCTGCTGGTCGGCATTTCGGTCACCCAGGTCCAGCGCGAACGCGCCGCGCCCTTCCTGGCCCTCATGGATGCGCTGCTTTCGATCTCCATGAATATCGTGAAATGGGCCATGTTCCTGGCGCCCTTCGCGGTGTTCGGGCTGATGGCGCAGCTGGTGATGCGCACCGGGATGGAAACCATGCTGGGTATCTCGGGCTATGTCGGCACCGTTCTTCTGGGGCTTTCGGGGCTCTTGTGCCTTTACCTGTCGGTGGCGCTGGTCTTCGCGCGGGTGACGCCGCTGCGGTTCCTGCAGGCCTCGGGAAGCAACCTTCTGCTTGCCTTCTCGACCTCCAGTTCGTCGGCCGTGATGCCCGTGACGATCCAGTCGGCGCGGCAGCTTGGCGTGCCGGAAAGCATCGCCAATCTTGTGGTGCCGCTGGGGGCGACGATGAACATGGCCGGCACCGCCCTGTATCAGGCCGTGGCCATTCTCTTTCTCGCGCAACTCTCCGGCGTCGATCTCAGCCCGGTCCAGGTTGCCGTCGTGGTCGGCACGCTGGTGGCCTCCAGCATCGGGGCCCCCGGCACACCGGGCGTCAGCATCGCGATCCTGATCAACGTGGCGACCAGCATGGGCATCCCGGTGGAAGGCATGGTCATAATCCTTGGCGTCGATCGCCTGCTGGATATGTGCCGCACGGCTGTCAACGTCACCGGCGATCTGGTCGCGGCGGTTCTGTTCCGCGCGGTCGGGCAAACCGGCTCACAAGCGGCGGCCTGACTCTGGGCCGATCGTCAGGCCCGGATGCGCGTTGCGGGGGCGCAAACGCCTCAGCCGATACTGTCGCGAACCTCGCGCACGCGCGCGGCATTGTCCGCCGCCACCCGGCCATCGGACTGCCACAGCGAGTTCTCGAACCCGACGCGCAGCTTTCCGCCACGCCGATGCGCCTCGACAAGGCAGGCGGTCTCGGACCGGCCAAAGGCGCAGACCGCCCAATCCGGCGCAAGCTCCTCGGCTTGCATCCGTTCCAGAAACGGGGCAAGGTCGGCGGGGTCGCTTTCCTGATCCCGGCTGTAGCGGCCCAGCACGTAGATCAACTGCAACTCCCGCGCCCGCAGCAGCGCGTCCGGCAGCAGCCGGGCCAGCAGGTCGAAATCTGCCGGATCATAAAGGATATGCTGCACGGCGATGCCGCGCGCCGCGCAATCCTCGTAGAACGCCGTGGCCGTCGCGTCGGGGGTCTCAACCACCATCTCGCGCAGTGCCACCGACACCAGGTCGGCGCCCGAGTCCAGCGCGACCCGGCGCTGGTGGGCCGCGCCGTAGCGGCCCGCGGCCTCGGTCGTGACCTGCACGGCCATGTCCGGCGCCGCCGCACCGATCTCGGCCAGCGCCTCGCGGTAGCGCCCGGCATCCAGCAGGTGCCGCCCCTCGGCGTCGCGCAGATGCAGGTGCAGCCCGTCGGCGCCTTCGGCGGCGCAGGCGCGCGCGGTTTCGATGATTTCGGGCAGGGTCATCGGCAGGGCCGGGTGATCGGCCTTGGTGCGTCGGGCGCCGTTGGGGGCGACCATCAGGCGGGGCAATCCGGTCATGGCAGCGCGCGGTCTAGGGCCGTGGACAGCTTGCCGACCAACTCGTCGATCTGGTCCTCGGTCAGGATGAAGGGCGGCGCCAGAAGAACATGGTCCCCCCGGCGGCCGTCGATGGTGCCGCCCATCGGGTAGCAGATCAGTCCCGCCTCGAAGGCCGCGGCCTTCACCGCCTTGTGCACGGCAGCGCCCGGATCGAACGGCTCTTTCGTGTCGCGGTCGGCCACCAGTTCCAGCCCCCGGAACATGCCGCGCCCGCGAATGTCGCCGACATGCGGATGCTGGCCGAACCTGTCCACCAGCGCAGCCTCCAGCACCTTGCCCATCCGCGCCGCGCGCTCGGTCATGCCGCCATCGGTCAGCTTTTCCACCACCACGTCCGCCGCCGCGCAGGCCAGCGGGTGCCCGATATAGGTATGGCCATGTTGGAAGAAACCGGACCCGCCCTCGATCGCGTCATAGATCGCCGCCGAACACAGCATCGCGCCGACCGGCTGATACCCGGCGCCCAGCCCCTTGGCGATGGTCACGATGTCGGGGGCGATCCCGTCCTGTTCGCAGGCGAACAGCGTGCCGGTGCGGCCCATGCCGCACATCACCTCGTCCAGGATCAGCAGGATTCCGTATTGGTCGCAAATCTCGCGGATGCGCTTGAAATATCCCGGCACCGGGGGCACCGCGCCCGCCGTGGCCCCGACCACCGGCTCGGCGACAAAGCCGATCACGGTCTCCGGGCCAAGCCGCAGCAGTTCGGCCTCCAGTTCATCGGCGACGCGCTGGCCATAGGCCTCCTGCGTCTCGCCGTCCTCGCGGCCCCGGTATTCGTAGCAGGGCGCGATGTGGCTGCTGTCGGTCATCAGCGGGGCAAACGGCTCGCGCCGCCAGGCGTTGCCGCCTGTCGCCAGCGCGCCCAGGGTGTTGCCGTGATAACTCTGCCGCCGGGCGATGAACCGGGTGCGGTCCGGCTCGCCGCGTTCAAGGAAATACTGCCGCGCCAGCTTCAGCGCCGCCTCCACGGCCTCGGACCCGCCCGAGACGAAATAGACCCGGTCGATGCCCTCGGGCGCATGGGCGATCAGCCGGTCGGCCAGCCGCTCGGCGGGGTCCGAGGTGAAAAACCCCGTATGCGCGAAAGAAATCCGATCGGCCTGCGCCTTGATCGCGGCGATTACCTCGGGGTCGGAATGGCCGAGGCACGACACCGCCGCGCCGCCCGAACCGTCCAGATAGGCCTTGCCGTCCCGGTCATGGATATAAGGCCCATCGCCGCGCACGGCGACGGGCGGGCGGGCTTTGGTGTGGCGGGGAAAAACATGGGTCATGGCGCAAGATCCTGCAAGTTGACGCGACTGAAACAGATGATTCAGGCATTGACAATAGATGAAACAGATGAAACCCCTTGTTTCAGGGATAACAAGGGGGGAGCGACGGCTTGGTCAAAGAGTCGTTCGAACAGAAATTCGCGCAACATCTCGACGGCCTCAGCGAAAAGCTGCGGCTGGCCGGCGAGCATGTGGCGCGCAATCCTGTCGATACGGCCACCCGGTCGCTCCGGGCCGTGGCGCAGGACAGCGGGCTGGCCCCGGCCTCGTTCTCGCGCATGGCGCGCGCCATCGGCTATGACAGCTACGAGGATGTGCGCGAGGCGATGCGCGACAAGATCGGCCGCCGCGTGCGCAGCTTCGCCAAGCGGGCCGAGGATCTCCAGAACTCGCATTCATCCGGGCGGCAGGATTTCTTCGACGCGCATGCCTCGGCCTGCCAGGCCAATATCGCCAGGCTGTTGCAGGACATCGACCGCGACCTGCTGGAACAGGCGGCCGACCGTCTGCACAAGGCGCGCAACGTGCGCCTGCTGGGCGCGCTGGGATCGACGGGGGCGGTCGAATACCTCGCCTATATGGCAAATTTCTGCACGACCAACTGGTCGATGGTCAGCCGGATGGGCGCCTCGCTCGGCGCGGGCCTGACCGGGCTGGGGGCCGAGGATGCGCTGATCGTGGTGACCAAGCCGCCCTTCTCGACCCGCTCGATCGCGGCCGCGGACATGGCCGCTCGGCAGGGCGCCTTCGTGGTGGTCATCACCGACAGCCACACCTGTCCGGCCCTGCAACACGCCTCGGCGGGCTTCGTCGTCCCCACCGAAAGCCCGCATTTCTATTCGTCCTATGTCGCGACCGTCGTGCTGATCGAGACCCTGATCGGCATGATCGTCAGCCGCGCCGGCCCCGCCGCGCGGCAGCGGATCGCGCAGGTCGAAGACGGCAACCGCCGGCTCGGAGAGGTCTGGGCCGGCTGACAAACCCAAGCATCAATCACAAGGGAGAAAGATGATGTTTACCAAGTTCAAGTTCACGATGGCCGGCGCCGCCCTGGCGGCGATGATGGCCCCGGCCGCCCAGGCCGAGGAGTTCATCACCATCGGCACCGGCGGCGTGACCGGCGTCTATTACCCCACCGGCGGCGCGATCTGCCGCCTGGTGAACAAGGGCCGCAAGGAGCACGGCATCCGCTGCTCGGTCGAATCCACCGGCGGGTCGATCTACAACATCAAGACCATCCGCGCCGGCGAGCTGGAATTCGGCGTCGCGCAGTCGGACTGGCAGTATCACGCCTATAACGGCACCTCGCGGTTCGAGGATGACGGCGCCTTCGAAGGCCTGCGCGCCGTGTTCTCGGTCCACCCCGAGCCCTTCACCGTGGTCGCCCGCGCCGATGCCGGCATCACCGATTTCGCCGACCTCAAGGGCAAGCGCGTGAACATCGGCAACCCCGGCTCGGGCCAGCGCGGCACGATGGAAGTGCTGATGGAGGAAATGGGCTGGACCACCGACGATTTCGCCCTCGCGACCGAGCTGAAGGCCGCCGAGCAGAGCCAGGCGCTCTGCGACAACCAGATCGA
>JAASSQ010000024.1 GCA_021767845.1 Roseovarius sp.
CGCGCCGATCCGCGTGCGCAGATTGACGAGGTAGTCAAGGGTATCCCGGCGCGCCACGGCAAGCGTGGTCGCGGGGCCATGGCCGGGCACCACATGGGCAGGCTCGAAGGCGGCCATCTGTTCGAACACGTCGATCCAGCTTCTGACATTGGATTGCGGGCCGTTGCCGAGCAGGCGTTCGACATAGACGATATCGCCCGTGAACATGACATCGCGATCGGCAAGCCACACGAAGCTGTCGCCCGGCGTGTGGGCCGGGCCGCGGTGCATGATCTCGAAGGTCAGGTCGCCGACGGTCAGGTTGTAATCGGTTTCGAAGGTGATGTCGGCGTGGCTTGGCGCGGTGTTCTCGAGCGCTTCGCCGAGGAAATTCGCAAGCCCGCTCATCTGCACGGAGCCGCGAGCCTTCTGATCGGCGACGGCCGCCTGCGAGGCGATGACCGTGGCGCCTTTTGCCTGCCAGTAGCCATTGCCCAGCCAGCGGTGATCCTGCCCGCCGGTATTGATGACATGGGTGACGGGGCGGTCGGTCAGCGAGGCGATGACCTCGTCGATCATTCGCGCGCCGTTCCACGAACCGCCGGGATCCACGAGAACGACGCCCGCGTCGGTCTCGATCACACCGAAGGTCGCGTTGTTCGCAAGATTGCCGGGGTCGCGCTGGACCATCGGCCCGACCAGAGCCCAGACATCCTCCGTGACCTTTTGCACCTCGAGCGTCTCGGCGCTGGCGATCTGCGGGGCGATGAAGGCGGCGACGGCGAAAAGGAGGCGAGGTTTCAACGGCTTTTCCTTGTTTGGCGCGACGGGCGCAGTGCGAACACATGCGAGCATTGGAATACCTTGTAATCGCTTCGTGCCGGGTGCGCCAGCCGTCATGTCCCGCGCGTCTGCGTGCCGCCCGGCGCCATGGCTGGCCGCATCGCGGTCCGGTGCATCTGGGCGGGGGCCAGTTTGCGGTTTTCCCCGGCACGGGCATTCGCTATACGGTGCCGGGTTTCCACCCGCAGCATCAGGCAAGAGGATCATCATGGCAAATGTCGTCGTCGTGGGCGCCCAGTGGGGCGACGAAGGGAAAGGCAAGATCGTCGATTGGCTGAGCGAGCGGGCCGACGTGATCGCGCGCTTCCAGGGCGGGCACAATGCCGGGCACACGCTGGTGATCGGCGGCGAGACCTACAAGCTGCACGCGTTGCCCTCGGGCGTGGTGCGGGGCGGCAAGCTGAGCGTGATCGGCAACGGCGTCGTGCTGGACCCCTGGAACCTGATCAACGAGATCGCGACGATCCGCGCGCAGGGCGTCGAGATCACGCCCGAGACCCTGATGATCGCCGAGAACACGCCGCTGATCCTGCCCTATCACGGCGAGTTGGACCGCGCCCGCGAGGGCCAGAACGCGGTCGCCAAGATCGGCACCACGGGCCGCGGAATCGGCCCGGCCTACGAGGACAAGGTCGGCCGTCGGGTGATCCGGGTGGCCGATCTGGCCGATGACGCGACGCTGAAACTGCGCGTGGACCGGGCGCTGGTGCATCACAACGCGCTGCGCGCGGGGCTGGGGCTGGAGGCCATCGACCGCGACGCGCTGATTGCCGATCTCAAGGCCGTGGCGCCCGAGATCCTTCAATATGCCGGGCCTGTCTGGAAGGTGATGAACGAGAAGCGCCGCGCCGGCAAGCGCATCCTGTTCGAGGGCGCGCAGGGCGCGCTGCTGGACGTGGATTTCGGCACCTATCCCTTCGTCACCTCGTCGAACGTGATCGCGGGGCAGGCGGCGACCGGCACCGGGATCGGGCCGGGCTCGATCGATTTCGTGCTGGGCATCGTCAAGGCCTACACCACGCGTGTGGGCGAGGGGCCGTTCCCCACGGAACTGGACGATGACGACGGCCAGCGGCTGGGCGAGCGGGGCCATGAATTCGGCACCACCACGGGCCGCAAGCGGCGCTGCGGGTGGTTCGATGCGGTGCTGGTGCGCCAGACCTGCGCGACAAGCGGCGTCAACGGCATCTCGCTGACCAAGCTGGATGTGCTGGACGGGTTCGACACGCTGAAGATCTGCGTGGGCTACGACCTGGATGGCAAGCGGCTGGATTACCTGCCGACGGCGGCCGACGAACAGGCGCGCTGCACGCCCATCTACGAGGAGATGCCGGGCTGGAGCGAATCCACCGAGGGCGCGCGGAGCTGGGCCGACCTGCCGGCCAATGCCATCAAGTATGTGCGCCGGGTCGAAGAGTTGATCGAATGCCCCGTCGCTCTACTCTCCACCTCACCCGAGCGGGACGACACGATCCTCGTGACCGACCCGTTCGCGGACTGAACCGGCCCCCGAAACGGCAACGCGAGGCGTGGACGAGATGGCATTGAGCTACAAGGCGCGGAAGCGCTGGTCGCTGGTGATCCTTCTGATCGGATTGCCGGTCTATATCACCCTGGCGGTCAACCTCGTGGACCTGTTCGAGCGGCCGTCGATCTGGGTGGAGTTCGCGGTCTATGTCGTGCTCGGCTTTTTGTGGATCATGCCCTTCAAGTTCATCTTCAAGGGCGTGGGCCAGCCCGACCCGGACGCGCCCCACGACAACGAGGGACGCTGAGCCGGCTACAGAAGGTGGCCGGACTTGGCCGCCTTCGTTGCCAGGTAGGCGCGGTTGTGGACGTTCTCGCCCACCTTCAGCGGCACGCGCTCGGTCACGGTGATGCCGCATTCCTCCATCATCGCGATCTTGCCGGGGTTGTTGGTCAGCAGGCGCACCGATGAAAAGCCCATCCGCTTGAGGATCTCGGCGCCGATGCGGAAATCGCGCTCGTCATCCTCGAACCCCAGCCGGTGGTTGGCCTCGACCGTGTCGAAGCCCTGGTCCTGCAGGCTGTAGGCGCGCATCTTGTTGGCCAGCCCGATGCCGCGCCCCTCCTGGTTGAGATAGAGCAGAACGCCCGCGCCGGCCTCGCCCATCTGCGCCAGTGCGCCGCGCAGTTGCGGGCCGCAATCGCATTTCAGGCTGCCCAGCAGGTCGCCGGTGAAACAGGCCGAATGCAGCCGCGACAGCACCGGCGCATCGCGCGACGGCTGGCCGATCTCGATGGCGTAATGTTCCTCGCCGCCATCCTCGGGGCGGAAGATGTGCAGCCGGCCGGCCTCGGACACCTCCAGCGGCAGGCGGGCGCTGACCACCGGGTGCAAGGGGCTCGATTCGGACATAAGGGCCGTGGCCTCGGGGCCGGCCACCTGCGTCAGGCGGTGGGCGGCGGCGAAGCTTTCGGGGTCGGACAGCTCCAGCAGCAGCGCCGCGGGCAGCAGCCGCGCGGATTTCACCAGCGCCAGCGCCAGCCGGTGCGGATCGGCCGACCCGCCGCGTTCGGTCATCAGCGGGCCTTTCATCGGCGTGCGCAGGTCGTCGGCGGGATCGGCCACGCCCAGCACCCAGGACAGCGTGGCGTCGGGCGGCACGATCACACGCGCCAGATCGCCGTCATAGGCCCGCGCCTTCAGCGTCTCGGCCCGCCGCGCACTGATCGCCAGAACCGGGGTCTGCCCGAGTGCGCGCAGATCGGCAAGGCGCTGGGCATCGAGCGTTTCGGCGGCCAGCACCAGCGCGGCGCGCGCACCGTCGCGCAGCACCACGGGCACGCCCATGCGCAGGTCGGCCCGGGCGCGGGCCAGTGTCTCGGTCAGGTCGGGGGCGAGGCTCATGGCGGATCCTTGCTGGCTTGGGTCGGGAAAGATGTAGAGCGTTTCGTAACGAATTGAAATATTCCCGCGCGTTGCAACACGTGGCCGTGAGGGGCGTGTTGCAAATCTTGCCGCACAGGAGCGGCTGACGCATCTGTGACGAAACAGGACGAGGATACCGTGATGCCACAGTTGAAGAAAATCCTGCTGGTCGATGATGACGAGGACCTGCGCGAGGCGCTGAGCGAACAGTTGGTGATGACCGAGGATTTCGACGTGTTCGAGGCAGCCGACGGGGCCGACGCGATGGCCAAGGCGCGCGACGGCATCTACGATCTGGTCATCCTCGACGTGGGCCTGCCCGACACCGACGGGCGCGAGCTCTGCCGATTGATGCGCAAGCAAGGGGTCAAGGCGCCCATCATGATGCTGACGGGCCATGACGGGGATGCCGACACGATCCTCGGGCTGGACGCGGGCGCGAATGATTACGTGACCAAGCCCTTCAAGTTCCCGGTGCTTCTGGCGCGAATCCGCGCGCAGCTGCGCCAGCATGAGCAGTCCGAGGACGCGGTCTTCCAGCTTGGGCCCTACACGTTCAAACCGGCGATGAAGCTGCTGATCTCGGAAGACGAGCGCAAGATCCGCCTGACCGAGAAAGAGACCAACATCCTCAAGTTCCTCTACCGCTCGACCGAGGGCGTGGTGCCGCGCGACGTGCTGCTGCACGAGGTCTGGGGCTACAATGCCGGGGTCACGACCCATACGCTGGAGACCCATATCTACCGGCTGCGGCAGAAAATCGAACCCGATCCGTCGAACGCGCGGCTTCTGGTGACGGAATCGGGTGGATATCGCCTCTTGGCATGAGTGAAAGATAGATTATGTGAGTTTGAGATGGATCAATGCAGGGTGCCCAAGCGACGTGCATTCTGCAAGTGAACCCGTCGCATGTGCGGGCAAACACATGCACCTCCCTGTTGGACTGGCCCCGGCTCCGTGCCGGGGCTTTTTTTGTCCGGCGGGCAGGGTCGGTATCCGGGTGTCATCGGCAACGCGGCGCGCTATAGAGCGGGGCAATCGACGATGACCGGCAAGCAGAAAGGCGCGACATGGCATTCACGCTGGCGACATGGAACATCAACTCGGTCCGGCTGCGCGCGGGGCTGGTGGCGAAACTGCTGCAGGAGGAAGGCCCCGACATCCTGTGCCTTCAGGAATGCAAGAGCCCGGTGGACAAGATCCCGGCCGAGACCTTTGCCCAGCTTGGCTATCCGCACATGGTGGCGCGCGGGCAGAAGGGGTATAATGGCGTCGCGATCCTGTCGCGCCTGCCCTTGGAGGATGTGGGCGACATGGATTTCGCCGCGCTGGGCCATGCGCGCCATGTCGCGGCGCGGCTGGAAAACGGCACCACGATCCACAATTTCTATGTTCCGGCGGGCGGCGACGTGCCCGACCGCGAAAAGAACGAGAAATTTGGCCAGAAGCTGGATTACCTGGCCGAGATGCGCGACTGGTTCCGCGACAGCCGCCCGGAGAAGGCCATCCTGGTCGGCGATCTGAACATCGCCCCGCGCGAGGATGACGTGTGGTCGCACAAGCAGCTTCTGAAGGTGGTCAGCCACACCCCCGTCGAGGTCGATCACCTGGGCGCGGCGCAGGAGGCGGGGGGCTGGACCGACGTGACCCGCGCCGACATCCCCGAGGGGCAGCTTTACAGCTGGTGGTCCTATCGTGCCCGCGACTGGGACGCCGCCGACAAGGGGCGCCGGCTGGATCACATCTGGGCGTCACGCGATCTGAAGAACGCGTTTCATTCCAGCCGCATCCTGCGCGCCGCGCGGGGCTGGGAGAAGCCGAGCGACCACGCCCCGGTCTTCGCAACTTTCGATATGTGATCCCCCCGTTGCCGCAAGGTAAGGTTTTCCCCACTGACACTCTGGGCAGATTGTGACATAACTGCGCGCGTAGGGCGGGCGGAGTTACCAGTATCGTGATCATGATTGCCAGGGGTCTCGTCCTTCTGGGCGGAGGGTCAGCGCCAGCGCGGGCTCTCCGTCTATCCGGGGGGGGTCCGGCTGCCCCCTTGCAACGCTGGACGCTCTGGGCCATTTAGGCGGGACAGAATTGCCCTGAACCGGAGTCCGCGAGATGCTTGAACTTGGTGGCCAGACCTCTACCCCGACCGATCTCATCAAGGATGTGTCCGAGGCCGATTTCATGGCCGAGGTGGTCGAAGCCAGCCAGCAGGTGCCGGTGATCGTCGATTTCTGGGCGCCGTGGTGCGGCCCGTGCAAGACGCTGGGTCCTGCGCTGGAAGCGGCCGTGACCAAGGCCAAGGGCGCGGTGAAGATGGCCAAGGTCAACGTGGACGAAAACCAGATGATCGCCGGCCAGTTGCGCGTGCAGTCGATCCCGACGGTCTATGCCTTCTGGCAGGGCCAGCCGGTTGACGGCTTCCAGGGTGCGCTGCCGCCTTCGGAGATCGACGCCTTCGTCAACCGCGTGATCGAGGCCGCGGGCGGCGAGACCGGCGGGGGATTGGACGACGCGATCGCCGCCGCCGAAGAGATGCTGGAGCAGGGCGCCGCCTCGGACGCGGCGCAGACCTTTGCCGCCATCCTGAAAGAGGACGCGCAGAACGCCGCCGCCTATGGCGGGCTGGTGCGGGCCTATATCGCGCTCAATGATCTGGACCAGGCCGAGGCGATCCTGAACGGCGCCCCGGCCGAGATTTCCAAATCGACCGAGTTGGAGGCCGCCCATGCGCAGCTGGAACTGGCCAAGCAGGCGGCGGATGCCGGCCCGGTCAGCGAATTGCGCGCCAAGGTCGAGGCCGATCCCGACGACCACCAGGCGCGGTTCGACCTGGCGCAGGCGCTGCATGCGGGCGGCCAGACGCAAGAGGCCGTGGACGAATTGCTGGAACTGTTCCGCCGCGACCGCGAGTGGAACGACGAAGCCGCGAAGCACCAGCTTTTCACCATTTTCGAGGCGCTCAAGCCCAATGATCCCATCGTGCTGAACGGGCGCCGGAAACTGAGTTCGATGATATTTGCCTGAGCACGGTTGCGGGCTAGGTCCCACCCCATGTTCAACAAGGCCGATCTCCCGGATGTCATCCCCGTTTTCCCGCTGCCCGGCGCGCTGCTGCTGCCGCGCTCGCGTCTGCCGCTGCACCTGTTCGAGCCGCGCTACCTGGCGATGCTCGACGATGCGCTGAAGACGCCGGCGCGGCTGATCGGGATGGTGCAGCCCAATCCCGGCCCCTCGGGCGGCGAGAAGGGTCTGCATTCCATCGGCTGCGTGGGCCGCGTGACGCAGTTCTCGGAAACCGAGGACGGGCGCTACATGATCACGCTCACCGGGCTGTCGCGGTTCCGTATCCTGGAAGAGGTCGAGGGCTTCACGCCCTATCGCCGCGCCCGCGTCTCGTGGAGCGGGTTCGAGCGCGATCTCGGCCCCGCCGACAGTGACCCCGGCTTCGACCGGTCCGCGTTCCTGGCGCTGCTGGAACGGTATTTCCACGACCGCGAATTGCGCACCGACTGGGACTCGCTCCAGCAGGCGGATGACGAGTTGCTGATCAACTCGCTGTCGATGCTGCTGGGCTTCGAGCCCGAGGACAAGCAGGCGCTGCTGGAGGCGCCGTCGCTCAGCACCCGACGCGAAACGTTGGTGACGCTGATCGAATACGTGCTGCGCGGCGGCTCTGACGAGGAGATCATGCAATGACCGATACGGAAACCCGGCCGCCCGCCCATGACCGGCGGATGCTGGAGGCGCTGATCTGCCCGCAAACGCATGGCCGGCTGGAATATGATTCCGAGCGGCAGGAACTCGTGAGCCGCGCCGCGGGGCTGGCCTTTCCGGTGCGTGACGGCATTCCGGTGATGCTGATCGACGAGGCGCGCCGCCTCGACGGCTGAGCCGGGCCGGGGGGCTGGCGCCATGCCCCCGCAATACCGCAAGGCGCGCTTACCGCAGACCGGCGGGGGGCCAGCCCCCCGCACCCCCCGGGATATTTTCAAACAGAAGAAGAGGGCGCGGACTTGCGCGCGCGCGCTGCCATCACGTCGCGCCCAAGCGTGAGGGTATAGGCCTCGAGCTCGTGCAGGGCGGTGTCGGCGGCGTCCTCGTCCTGCGCGGCGAGCGCGTCGGCGATCCGGGTGTGCAGGCTTTCGATGGTTTCGCGCGACCGCGCGGTGAAGGTGATCATGTTCATCAGCGGCTGCATCGCCTCGACCGCGCCGGCCAACTGGTAGCTGAGCACGGGGTTTGCGGCGGCATCGACCAGCGCGCGGTGGAAGGCCACGTCCGAGGCGCAGAAGGATTCGTCGCTCAGCCCCGGCTGGGCCTGGCGGTGGATCTCGGCGCGCATGGTGGCCAGGTGATCGGCGCTGCGCCGCGCGCAGGCCAGCGGCGCGCAGGCCCGTTCCAGCGCATAGCGCGCCTCGCAGGCGGTCTCGAAGCTGACCGCGTTCATCGACAGCAGCAGCGTCGAGGTGGTGACGTGCTGGCCATAGGCCTCTTCATAGCTGAGCCGGTTCACGAAGGCGCCGCCGAAGGCGCCGCGCTGCGTGCGGATGAGCGATTGCGCCGCCAGCCGTTTGAGCGCCTCGCGCACCGTGGGGCGCGAGACATCGAACTGCTCGGCCAGCTCGGCCTCGGAGGGCAGGCGTTCATCGACGATCATGCGGCCCTCGACGATGGCGTCGCGGATGGCCTGCGCGATCTGGGCCGAGAGGTCGGCTTTCTTGGCGGGATCAATTTTCATTTGTCTTACATTTAAATGTCTGACAATTTCAGCGCAAGCATCGAGTCGCGCGGGGAGGCGGCATGGTTTCGGCACGGATCAGGCGGATGACGGGGGCGCATTGGCTGACGCTGTTCGGCCTTGTCCTGCTGGCCTGGGGCGCGCTTTACGTCATGGCGCTGCCCGAGGAAATGCGCGCGGCCGGCCGCATCTATGGCGCCGAGTTCCTGGCCAGTCTCTGCACCGTGACGCCGGATGCGGCGGGTTTTGCGCGAATCACGGCCATGTGGGCGCTGATGTCGGCGGCGATGATGGCGCCCACGGCGCTGCCGGCGCTGGCCACCTATGACGAGCTTTCCCATTCCGGCCAGACCAATTTCGCGGCGCTTGTCGCGGGCTACCTGGCGGTCTGGATTGGCTTTGCCGTGCTGGCGGCGGCGGCGCAGATGGCGCTGTTCCGCGCCGGGCTGGTCAGCGCCTTCGGCGACAGCCGCTCGGCGCTGTTGTCCGCCCTGTTGCTGGCGGTGGCGGGGGCGTATCAGTTCAGCCCGATGAAAGAGGCCTGCCTGGCCAAGTGCCGCGCGCCGCTGTCGTTTTTCATGCAGCACTGGGACGAGGGCGCCTGGCGCAACGGGCTGCGGCTGGGGCTGGTCTGCCTGGGCTGTTGCTGGGCGCTGATGGCGCTGGCCTTCGTGGGCGGGGTGATGAACCTGGCCTTCATGGGGCTGGCGACCGTCATCATGGTCATCGAGAAACTGCCCGACCTGGGCCGCTGGCTGACCCGCCCGCTGGGCGCTGCGCTGCTGGGCGGCGCGGGCTGGATGCTCTTGGATGCGATCTGATCTGGAGGAGGACGAGACATGCCATTCGATCAACCGGGCACGGTGCCCTGGACCATCAAGGGGGAGCTGATCCTCAACTGCAACTGCACGGTGTTCTGCCCCTGCGTGGTGTCGCTGGGCAAACACCCGCCGACCGAAGGGTATTGCCAGGCCTGGGCCGGCGTGCGCATCGACGAGGGGGAATATGGCGGCGAGGACCTGTCGGGCCTCAACGTGGGCCTGATGCTGGAAATCCCCGGCCTGATGGCGCGCGGCAACTGGAAGGCCGCCGCCTATATCGACGACCGCGCCAGCGACGCGGCCTACGAGGCGCTGGTCAATATCTTCAGCGGCAAGGCGCGCGGCACAACGGGGCTCTTCGGCGTGCTGGTCAGCGAGTTCCTGGGCGCCGAGCGCGCGCCGATCACCTTCGAGACCGAGGGCAAGGCCCGCCGCCTGATGGTCGGCAAGAAGATCCAGGGCGAGGTCGTCCCCGTCGAGGGGCATGGCGGCGAGGATATCGTCGTGACCAACACCGAATACTGGATGGGCCCCGACATCACCGTGGCCACCGCCACCAAGGGCCGGGTGCGCGCCTTTGGCCGGGTCTGGGATTTCGACGGGCGCAGCGCCGAGATCTGCCGGATCGACTGGAAAGGCCCGCGCTGATGATCGACCCGGACTACGCCCGCCGGATGGCGCGCTACAACGCCTGGCAGAACCGGCAAATGGCAGAGGCGCTCGATGGCGTGGCGCTGGAGGTGCTGCGCGAGGATCACGGCGCGTTTTTCGGCTCGATCCTGGGCACGCTCAGCCATGTGCTGTGGGCCGACCGGGTCTGGATGCACCGTTTCGCCCCCGACCGGGTGGCCGCACCGGGGCGCAGCATTGCCGAAAGCCCCGATCTGTGCCCCACTTTCGGGGTGTGGGATGCCGACCGCTTTGCGCTGGACGGGCAGATCGGGCTCTGGGCCGAGCGGCTGCACGCGGTGGACCTGACCGGCGATCTGACATGGTATTCGGGCGCGCTGGGCCGTGAGGTCTGCAAGCCCGTGGCGCTGTGCGTGGTCCATATGTTCAACCATCAGACCCATCACCGCGGGCAGGTCCATGCCATGATGACGCGCGCCGGGCTGGCCGCGCCGGTCACCGATCTTTTCGCCATGCCCGAGGAGGACGCGGAGTGACCGCGCCGATGCTGTCTCTGTCGCGCCGCCTGCGCCGGACGCCCTTTTCCGAAGGGGTCGAGGCGGCGGGCGTCAAGGCCTATACCGTCTACAACCACATGCTGCTGCCCACGGTCTTCCGCTCGATCGAGGAGGATTACCGCCATCTCAAGCAGGCGGTGCAGGTCTGGGACGTGTCCTGCGAACGGCAGGTCGAGCTGCGCGGCCCGGATGCGGGGCGGCTGATGCAGATGCTGACGCCGCGCGACCTGCGGGGCATGACGCCGGGCCAGTGCTACTACGTGCCGATCGTGGACGAGACGGGGGGCATGCTGAACGATCCGGTGGCGGTGAAGCTGGCCGAGGACCGCTGGTGGATCTCCATCGCCGACAGCGATCTGCTCTACTGGGTCAGGGCGACGGCGCATGGCTGGCGGCTGGATGTTCTGGTGGACGAGCCGGAGGTCGCGCCGCTGGCGGTGCAGGGGCCGAAGGCCGATGACCTGATGGCGGCGGTCTTTGGCGACGCGGTGCGCGAGATCCGGTTCTTCCGCTTCGGCGTGTTCGACTTCCAGGGCCGCGACATGGTGATCGCGCGCTCGGGCTACTCCAAGCAGGGCGGCTTCGAGATCTATGTCGAGGGCGCCGACATCGCCATGCCGCTGTGGCACGCGCTGATGGAGGCGGGACGGGACATGGACGTGCATGCCGGCTGCCCCAACCTGATCGAGCGGATCGAGGGCGGGTTGCTGAGCTATGGCAACGACATGACGGATGACAACACGCCGCATGAATGCGGGCTGGGCCGGTTCTGCAACACCCACACCGCCATCGGCTGCATCGGGCGCGACGCGCTGCTGCGCGTGGCCAAGGAAGGCCCGGTGCAGCAGATCCGCGCGCTTGCCATTGACGGGCCGCCCGTGCCGATCTGCGACCGCTGGTGGCCGGTCGTGGCCAACGGCAAGCCCGTGGGCCGGGTCAGCTCGGCCACCTGGAGCCCCGATTTCGGGACCAACGTGGCCATTGCCATGATCCGCATGACCCATTGGGATGCGGGCACGCGGCTAGGCGTCGATACGCCGGAAGGGCGGCGCGGGGCCGAGGTGCGCGAGACATTCTGGGCCTGAGGCCCGGGTGCACCCCACGGGAGCGAGGGGCCAGCCCCTCGCGCTCCCCGGGATACTTGGAAATAGAAGAAGCAGGGGGCTGGCCCTGCATGAGCCAGGAGGAACGAGATGTTCAACGCATTGGTCGTCGAGAAGGACGAGGAAACCGGCAAGACAAGCGCTGCCGTCACGCAGATCGGCGAAGACGATCTGCCCCATGGCGAGGTTCTGATCGCGGTGGAGTATTCCACGGTCAACTACAAGGACGGGCTGTGCATCGGGCCGGGGGGCGGGCTGGTCCGCCAGTATCCGCACGTGCCGGGGATCGATTTCGCCGGCACCGTCGAGCAAAGCTCGGATGACCGCTACAAGCCCGGCGACAAGGTGGTTTTGACCGGCTGGCGCGTGGGCGAGGCGCATTGGGGCGGCTATGCGCAGAAGGCGCGGGTGCTGGCCGACTGGCTTGTGCCGCTGCCCGAGGGGCTGGACACGCGCGCCGCGATGGCGGTGGGCACCGCCGGGCTGACGGCGATGCTGTCGGTCATGGCGCTGGAGGATCACGGGCTCGAGACGGGGCACGGCCCGGTCCTGGTGACCGGTGCCGCGGGCGGTGTCGGCTCGGTCGCCACGGCGATCCTGGCCAACCTGGGCCACGAGGTCGCGGCGGTGACGGGGCGGCCCGAGACCGCGGAGTATCTGCAGGGGCTGGGCGCCACGCAGATCGTGCCGCGCGAGGAGCTGACCGAGGTGACGAAAAAGCCGCTGGAATCCGAGAAATGGGCCGGCTGCGTCGATGCGGTGGCGGGCGCGATGCTGGGCCGGGTGCTCAAGCAGATGAAATACGGCACCTCGGTCGCGGCCGTGGGGCTGGCCGGGGGCGCGGCGATCGAGGGCGCGCTCATCACGCCCTTCATCCTGCGCGGCGTCAACCTCCTGGGGATCGACAGCGTGATGCAACCTTATGACAACCGCCTGCGCGCCTGGGCGCGGATCGCCAAGGATCTGCCGATGGAGAAGCTCGAGTCGATGGTGCAGCCCGCGACCCTGTCGGATCTGCCGGGGCTGGGGCGCGACATCCTCAAGGGGCAGGTCAAGGGCCGCGTCGTGGTGGACGTGAACGCCTGATGCAGGCGCGGTGCCGGGCGCGCGCATGTCGTGTCCGGCGCCCGGGGCGGCGCGGCTGATTGATTTCCTGTCCCGTCGCGCGTTACCGTTGAGCCAAGGGGTATCCTGCGGACCCGCTGCAGGCCCCCGCCCGGTGCGGCGCGCGCATGAGGGACCGGAGCCCCGATTTTTTCGTGCCGGTGCGTCCGTGCAGAAGGAGGATAGCAATGTTCAGCAAGATTATGACGCCGGTGGACCTGGCACACAAGGACGACCTGGAAAAGGCGCTCGCGGTGGTCGCCGACCTGGCCAAGCATTACGAGGCCAAGGTGGTTTACGTGGGCGCGACCACATCGACGCCCAGTTCGACCGCCCACAACCCCAGTGAATACAAGGAAAAGCTGGAGGCCTTTGCCAAGGAGCAGGCCGAAAAGCACGGCATCGACGCCACCGGCGACATGGTGATCGCGCATGACCCGTCCGCGGAGGTTGACGATGTGCTGCTCAAGGCGGTCAAGGAAGAGGGCGTGGACTGCATCGTGATGCAAAGCCACATGCCCAGTTTCCTCGATTATGTCTGGCCGTCCAACGGCGGCAAGATCGCGGAACACGCGAAATGCTCGGTCTTCGTGGTGCGCGACTGAGGCCGACCCGGTCCCGCCCCGGACGCGGGCGGGGCCGCACCACGGCGCGCGGCTTGCTCTTCGCCGTGCGGCCGCTAAGGTGACGCCCGCCAACCGGGCAGGGAGGAGCCCCCCGTGACAACCGAGACCGATCCGTTGATCCGGCCCGCGCGCGACACCGATGCCGAGGCGATCTGGCCGATCCTGCGCGGGGTGATCCGCGCCGGCGACACCTATGCGATCGACCCCGGCCTGACCCGCGACCGCGCGCTGGATCTGTGGATGCACGCACCCCGCGCCTGTTACGTGGCCGAGCGCGCGGGCGAGATCCTCGGCACCTATTACCTCAAGTCCAATCAGGCCGGCGGCGGCGCGCATGTGTGCAACTGCGGCTACATGACCGCGCCGCGCGCCCGCGGGCAGGGCGTGGCCCGGGCGATGTGCCTGCATTCGCAGGCCGAGGCGCTCAAGCTGGGCTACAAGGCGATGCAGTTCAACCTGGTGGTCGCCACCAACGAGGGCGCGATCGGGCTGTGGCGGAGCCTCGGCTTTGACACGGTGGGCCGCGTGCCGCGCGCCTTCGACCATCCCGAGCAGGGGCTGGTGGATGCGCTGGTCATGTACAAATGGCTGGTGCCGGGCGAGGACGGCTGACCCCGGCGGGAATTGCGGCGGGAATTCATGGGACGCGGGACATCATGGCCCGCACCTGCGGGAAATCGTGGGACAGGGCCTCGAACCGGCCGAATCACGGCGCCGTGAGCGGTGTGATTCAGGAAAAATCCCGCGGATTGGAGGGCGGAAACGCCCCCCATCCGCCGTGAATCCGAAAAAATCCGGGAAATCGTGGGAAATTTCAGGTAAACCCTTTCGGCACCATATATTGTGTGCGCGTCTGGCCTGATAGCTAAGTCATGCGGCCAAGACCCTAAAAATGGCACATCATCTTGTTTTGCAGGGGGTCGCCGGACAAGATGATGTGGTGTTTTCCCTCAGAAAGTTATTGATTTCCATGAATTCCCATGGCATCCCTTTAACCACGATGAGGACGGGAACAATGGGGCGCACAAAAGACCCCGAACATAAACTCCCAAGTCAGGTTTCATACAGGCACCCGCTTTCATCGAAACAAGAGATCCGGCGCGCGGGCGAGCAGACATCCCCCCAGGTGGCGCGCGCAGTCGGACACCCCCGCAAGCGCGGGACGAGGGCGGCGGATTGGGCAGTGGCAGCAGCTCAATCCGCCGTTTCGTTTCAAGGGGCATCCTGGGGAAACGGAGGCGGACGGGACAGTGGTTCGCAGGTTCAGAGGCGAGAGCCACCACAAGGTGGACAGCAAGGGCAGGGTATCGATCCCGGCCTCCTTTCGCCGTGTCCTCGAGGCCTCGGACCCCAACTGGACCGACGGTCTGAACCCCGAACTGGTCATCGTCTATGGCGATCACCGCCGCAATTACCTGGAATGCTACACGATGGAGGCTATTGCCGAGGTGGACGCCAAGATCGACGCGCTGCCGCGCGGCTCGATGCAGCGCAAGATGCTGCAGCGCCTGTTCCACGGCCAATCCTATCCCACCAACGTGGACGAAACCGGCCGCCTGGTGCTGCCCGCCAAGCTGCGCCAGAAGATTGGGCTTGAGAACGAGGCCTTCTTCATCGCCGCCGGCGACACCTTCCAGATCTGGAAGCCCGAAACCTATGAAGAGGAAGAGCTGGCAAAGACCGAGCAGTGGCTGGACGATCTGCCAGACGACTTCGATCCGCTGTCCTTCCTCGACGCGCCGCAGGGGGACTGACGGATGGCTGCCGCTGCCCGAGCCCCCGAACCGTCCGCTCCGCATATCCCCGTTCTCTTGCGCCCGCTTCTGCGGGCCGTGGCCCCGGTGTCGGGCACCTGGATCGACGGCACGCTGGGGGCGGGTGGCTATGCGCGCGGGCTTTTGCAGGCGGGCGCCGCCACGGTGATCGGCGTGGACCGCGACCCGCTGGCGCTGGACCTGGCGCGCGACTGGGGGGCGGATTACGGCGACCGGCTGGTGCTGGTGCGCGATACCTTTTCCAACATGGACGCCCATGCCGACGCGGTGGATGGCGTGGTGCTGGATCTGGGCGTCTCCTCGATGCAGCTTGACCTGGCCGAGCGCGGCTTTTCCTTCCTCAGGGACGGCCCGCTCGACATGCGTATGAGCCAGGACGGCCCCACCGCCGCCGATCTGGTCAACGACACGCCCGAGGGCGACCTGGCCGACATCCTGTTCCTCTACGGCGAGGAGCGCGCCAGCCGCCGGATCGCGCGGGCCATCGTGCGCGCACGCTCGGCCGCGCCCATCAAGACCACGCTGCACCTGGCTGAAATCGTTGAAAAATGCCTGCCGCGCGCCAAGCCGGGGCAGGCCCACCCGGCGACCCGTAGCTTCCAGGCGCTGCGCATCGCCGTGAACGATGAATTCGGCGAACTGGTCGCCGGGCTGGAGACCGCGGAACGCGCGCTCAAACCGGGTGGCAAGCTGGCGGTCGTGACCTTCCATTCGATCGAGGACCGCATGGTCAAGCGGTTCCTGCAGGCCAAGTCCGGCGGCGGGGGCGGCGGCAGCCGTCACGCGCCCGCGCTCACGCCCGCACCGGCGGAATTCGACGTGCCGCAGCGCAAGGCGATCGGCCCGGATGCCGACGAGCTGTCGGAAAATCCGCGCGCCCGCAGCGCCAAGCTGCGGGTGGCGATCCGCACCGACGCGCCCGCCACGCCGGCCGACCGCAAGGCCATCGGGATGCCATTGCTCAAGGGGGAAAGATGATGCGCAGCCTGTATTACTTCGTCACCGCGCTGGCCGTGATCGGCCTTGCCTTCTGGGCCTACCGCGAGAATTACGAGACGCAGGAGGCGCTGGCCGAGGCCGAGCAGCTTCAGCGCCAGATTTCCGACGCCCGCCAGCGGCTGCGCGTGCTCAATGCCGAATGGGCCTATCTCAACCGGCCCGACCGCCTGCGCGAGCTGGCGGACCTGAATTTCGACAAGCTGGGCCTGCTGCCGCTCCAGCCGCACCAGTTCGGCAAGATCGACCAGGTGGCCTTCCCGCCCGAGGGCGAGATGCTGCTGCCGATCGTCAATCCGATCGAAGTATCCGAGACGGAGTCCCGGCCATGATCCGCACCCCGCTGCGCCCGCTGGCCCGCATCCTCGAGGCCCGCGCCAAGGGCGAGAACCCCGACGCCATCGAACGCGAGAACATCCGCATCCGCCACGAACAGATGCGCGACCGCGCCCGGGTCCGCGCCGAGGGGCGCATCCTCGTGCTTGGCGTGATGTTCTTCTGCGCCTTCCTCACCATCGGCGGGCGGATGGGCGTGCTGGCCAATACCGAACCGACCGAGCCGCGCAGCTCGGTCGCCGGGGCGCAGATTCTCGCGCAGCGCGCCGACATCGTGGACCGCAAGGGCCGGATCCTTGCCACCAATTTCGAAACCCACAGCCTTTACGCGCAGCCGCCGCAGATGATCGACCCGGACCGCGCCGCCGCCAAGCTTGTGGAGATCTTCCCCGATCTCGACCGCGAGCGGCTGGTCAAGGATTTCACCGGCAAGCGCAAGTTCCTGTGGATCAAGAAGAAAATCAGCCCCGAGCAGAAGCAGGCCGTGCATGACATCGGCGAGCCGGGCCTGCTTTTCGGCCCGCGCGAGATGCGCCTTTACCCCAATGGCAGCCTGGCCGCGCATGTCCTGGGCGGGGCAAGTTTCGGCCGCGAGGGCGTGCACGCCGCCGAGGTGATCGGCGTCGCCGGCATCGAAAAGGAATTCGACGCCCGCCTGCGCGACCCGGCGCACGGGCACGAGCCTTTGCGCCTGTCGCTCGATCTGTCGGTGCAGGCGGCGACCGAACGGGTGCTGCATGGCGGCATGACGCTGATGAACGCCAAGGGCGCCACCGCGATCCTGATGGAGGTCAAGACCGGCGAGATCATCTCGGTCGCCTCGCTGCCCGATTTCGACCCCAACGACCGCCCCCGCCCGCCGACCGAGGGCAACCCCAGCGACAGCCCCCTGTTCAACCGCGCGGTGCAGGGCGTCTACGAGCTTGGCTCGACCTTCAAGATCTTCGCGGTGGCGCAGGCGCTGGAACTGGGGCTGATCGAGCCGTCCACCGTGATCGACACCGCCGGGCCGCTGCGCTGGGGGAAGCACCGCATCCGCGATTTCCGCGACTACGGCAACGAGATGTCCGCGACCAAGGTGATCGTGAAATCCTCGAATATCGGCACCGCGCGCATCGCCCAGATGATCGGCACCGAGCGCCAGCAATCCTTCCTGAAGGATCTGGGCTTCTTCGAGCCCACCCCGGTCGAGATCGTCGAGGCCGACGGCGCGCAGCCGCTTCTGCCGCCCAAGTGGTCGGAACTCTCCACGATGACCATTTCCTACGGCCACGGCCTGTCGGCCAGCCCGATGCACCTGGCCGCGGCCTATGCCACGCTGGCCAATGGCGGGCGCAAGGTCACGCCCACGCTGCTGCGCCACCCCACCGCCCAGCTTGGCCCGCGGGTGATGTCCGAGGCCACCGCGCGCGCCTCGCTCGACATGCTGCGCAAGGTGGTCAGCGAGGGCACCGCCAGCTTCGGCGAGGTCGAGGGCTATGCCGTGGCGGGCAAGACGGGCACCGCCGACAAGCCGAAAGAGCGCGGCGGCGGCTATCACGAGGACAAGGTGATCGCCACCTTCGCCAGCGTCTTTCCCGCCGACGATCCACAATACGTTCTGGTCGTCACGCTGGACGAACCGGTCGAGACCTCGGGCGACGAGCCGCGCCGCACCGCCGGCTGGACGGCCGTGCCCGTCGCCGCCGAGATCATCCGCCGCGTCGCGCCGCTTCTGGGGCTCAGGCCGCAGATTGAACCCGCCGACCTGGCTGGTATAACGCTGACATCGAATTGAGGCCGGTGCGCGGGGCGATATGGCGGCGGGGCAGAGCAAATCACTTTCCCAACTGGGGCTGACCGCGCAGGGCGGGCGGAGGGCCGATGTCACCGGCCTTGCCGTGGACAGCCGCGAGGTGCGTCCGGGGCATCTCTTCGCGGCGCTGCCCGGCACGCGCGTGCATGGCGGTGAGTTCATCCCCTACGCGCTGCGCATGGGCGCCGCGGCGATCCTGACCGACGCCGTCGGCGCGCGGCTGGCCGCCGACGAGTTGGCCGACAGCGAGGCGGCGCTGATCGTGGCCGAAGACCCCCGCCAGACCCTGTCATTCGCCGCCGCGCTGTGGTTCGGCGCGCAGCCCGAAACCGTGGTCGGCGTGACCGGCACGAACGGCAAGACATCGATCGCCAGTTTCTGCCGCCAGATCTGGTCCGAACTGGGCTTTGCCGCCGTGAACATCGGCACCACCGGGGTCGAGGGCGCCCATGA
>JAASSQ010000025.1 GCA_021767845.1 Roseovarius sp.
ACCGCCGGTCCCTCGGCCACCACCCTGCCGATCAAGATCTGGTCGTCGATCCGGCTGGGCGTCAGCCCCGAGATCAACGCCCTCTCCACCATCCTGATCGCCATCGTCGCCGTGGGCGTCATCACCGCGTCGATCGTGACCAAACGCGCCGCCCTGCGGCAACAGGCCGAGGAACGCGCGGCAGAACGCGCATGAAGCGGGTCTTTCCCGACCATACCTACGGACCTGCCCCTCGGGAAAGCTGCTATTGGGCCGATACAGTCCCTGATCCGGGCTTTGAGCAGGCCACCGGCAGCATCACCTGCGATGTCGCGGTGATCGGCGCCGGGTTCACCGGCCTTTCCGCCGCCCTGCACCTGGCCGAGGCGGGCGCCGATGTCGCCGTGCTGGAGGCCGAGCATCCCGGCTGGGGCGCCTCGGGGCGCAATGGCGGGTTCTGCTGCCTCGGCGGGTTCGGGGCGCCCGACGGGGTGCTCACGCGCCTGCATGGCGACGCCGCCCGCGTCGAGGCGCGGCAGGCGGAAATGGCCGCCGTGGACACCGCCGCGTCGCTGATCGAGCGGCTGTCGCTGGACGTGGACCGCCATTCGCGCGGCGAAACCGTGATGGGCTTCACCGAGAAGTCGCTGACCGGGTTCGAGACCGAGGCGGCCCGGATCGAGGCCGATCTGGGCATCACCCCCGAGATCATCCCGCCCGAGAAGCTGGCGCAATTCGGCATGACCGGCCCGTTTCATTGCGGCATGACGATCCCGGTGGGCTTTGGCCTCAACCCGGCGAAATACGCGCTGGGCCTGGCGCAGGCCGCCGACCGGGCCGGGGCGCGTATCTTTGCGCGCTCGGCGGTGCGCCGGATCGACCACGGCGCGCGGTTCACCCTGCACACCGACCACGCCCGGGTCAGCGCCGGTCGGCTGATCGTGGCGACCAACGGCTATTCCTCGGACGATCTGCCCGGCTGGATGCGGGGGCGGTATCTGCCCGCGCAATCCAACGTGCTGGTTACCCGCACCCTGAGCGATGACGAGATCGCAGCACAAGGCTGGTCCAGTGGCCAGATGGCCTATGACGAGCGGTTTTTCCTTCACTATTTCCGCCTGATGCCGAACAAACGCTTCCTGTTCGGGATGCGCGGCGGGCTGTTCAGCTCGCCCCGCGCGGATGCCGCGATGCACCGCAGGATCCGCAGCCATTTCGAGCGGATGTTCCCCGCATGGGCGCATGTGGAAACGCCCTATAGCTGGAACGGCCTTCTGAGCCTCGCACCGGACATGACGCCCTATACCGGCCCGATCCCCGGGATGTCCGGCGCCTTCACCAGCCTCAGCTACCAGGGCAACGGCGTGGCGATGGCCAGCCATGCCGGCACGATCCTGGCCGACCTCGCGCTGGGCCGCGCGCCGCGCGGGGCCTACCCGGCGATCCTGCAAAAGCCCCCGCGCCGCTTCCCGCTGGGGGCGCTCAGGCGCGGGGTATTGTGGCCCGCCTATGCGCTGGCGACGCTCAGGGGCGACTGAAAAAGGCTCTAACCCTGCGGGGTTCGCGCCGCGCGGGCCTGTCCGCGCTTCAGTCCAAGGTGGCGTTCGCGCAGGATGATGATGATCCCCGCCGCGATCACCAGCGCCGCGCCCAGCAGCATCGCGCCGGTCGGCACCTCGGAAAACACGAAATACCCGATCAGCAGCGCAAACAGCATCGAGGCATAGTCGAACGGCGCCACGACGCTGGCATCGGCGAAGCGGTAGGCCGAGGTCAGGAAAATCTGCCCCATGCCGCCCAAAAGCCCGGCCAGGATCAGCAAAACAGTCTCTGTTCCGCCCGGAATGACCCAACCGAAGGGGATCGTCAGCAGCGACAGCAGGGTCGAGGTCAGCGAGAAATAGAACACGATCGCGCTGGTCTGTTCGGTCGCCACCATCTTGCGGATATAGATCTGCGCCAGCGCCGCGCAGACCGCGCCCAGCAACACCAGCACCGCGCCCACCGCCTGCATCGTCTGCACCGTTTCCCCCGTCAGCGTGGACAGGCGCGGCGCCAGCACGATCAGCACGCCCACAAGGCCCAAGCCCACCGCGCTCATGCGGAACAGCCCGACCCTTTCATCCAGGAACATCGCGGCAAAGACCACCGTCAGGAGCGGCGCGGTATAGCCCAGCGCCGTGACCTCGGGCAGCGGCAACAGGCCCAGCCCGGCAAACATCAGCCCCATCGCCGTGGTGCCGACGAAACCGCGCCAGAAATGCCCCATCCGGGATTGCACCTTGAGCCCAGTGCGCAGATCGCCGCGCACCATGAGCCAGGCGAGGATCACCGGAATGGCAAAGAGCGACCGGAAGAACACCGCCTGCCCCGGCGGCACGTGATCCGAGGTCGCCTTGATGAGCGAGGCCATCACGACGAACAGCAGAACGGAACAAAGTTTCAGGGCAATGCCCTTGAACGGGCTCATCTTGCGCGCCTCCCCTGCCCCTATCCATGCGGGGCGCGGGCGCGTCCGTCAATCACCGGCGCGCGGGATGCCGCCCCGCGCGCCGTGCATACCAGTCACTGTTACGGCCCAAACGGGCCGTTCGAGGCCCCGATCAGGCCGTTTTGCGCGACTGCCTACGCGGCAGAACCCAATCGGGCCGCGGGAAATGGCAGGTATAGCCGCCGGGAAACCGTTCCAGGTAATCCTGGTGCTCGGGCTCGGCCTCCCAGAAATCGCCGACCGGCTCGACCTCGGTCACCACTTTGCCGGGCCACAGGCCCGACGCCTCGACATCGGCGATGGTCTGCAGGGCCTCTTCCTTCTGCGCCTCGTCCACGTAGTAGATCGCCGAGCGATAGCTCATGCCGACGTCGTTGCCCTGCCGGTTCGGGGTGGTCGGGTCATGGATCTGGAAGAAGAACTCCAGCAGCTTGCGATAGCTGAGGCGCTCGGGATCGAAGATGATCTCGATCCCCTCGGCATGGGTGCCGTGGTTGCGATAGGTGGCGTTGGGCACGTCACCCCCGGTATAGCCGACACGGGTGCTGACAACCCCGTCCATCTTGCGGATCAGGTCCTGCATCCCCCAGAAGCAGCCCCCCGCCAATACAGCGCGTTCGGTCATGTCACGTCCTCCACTTGATCCAGGTAATCGCCATAGCCCTCGGCCTCCATGTCGTCGCGATGGATGAAGCGCAGGCTGGCCGAGTTGATGCAATAGCGCAAGCCGCCGCGGTCCTGCGGCCCGTCGGGAAAGACATGGCCAAGGTGGCTGTCGCCGTGGGCGCTGCGGACCTCGGTGCGGATCATGCCATGGCTGGTGTCGCGCAGCTCGGTCACATGCGCCGGCTCGATCGGCTTGGTGAAACTGGGCCAACCGCAGCCCGACTCGTACTTGTCGGACGAGGCGAAAAGCGGCTCGCCCGAGACGATATCGACGTAGATGCCCGGTTCCTTGTTATCGAGATACTTGCCCGTTCCGGGGCGTTCCGTGCCGTTTTCCTGCGTCACCCAGTATTGCTCGGGGTCCAGCGCGGCGATCGCATCGGGGGTCTTTTCATACTTGGCCATGATCGGTCTCCGTCATCCTTCAAGGTATAAGATGGACCGGAGGCGCGGCAAATAAAGGGGCGGAGCGTTCACGGTGCGGTGTCGTGCGGGCCATCCGCCGACGTCGCGGCCTTTCCGGCTCAGCCCGTCCCGGTCGCGCCGGACCGCAGCCGCTTCACCGCCCAGCGCGCGGCATCGGCCACCGTCGGGTCTGGGTCCTCGCACAGGCCCTGCGCCACGCCCAGCAAGGCGGGATCGCCGGAATTCCCGATGGCATACAGCACGTTGCGCACGAACCGGTCCCGCCCGATGCGCTTGATCGGGCTGCCCGAGAACCGCGCGCGGAAACCCGCATCGTCCAGCGCCGCCAGATCGGCCAGCTTCGGCGCCACCAGATCGTCGCGCGCGTGGTATTTCACCTCGCGCGCCTCCCGCGCGAACTTGTTCCACGGGCAGACGGCCAGGCAATCGTCGCAGCCATAGATGCGGTTGCCCATCCGGGCGCGCAGCTCCTCGTCCACCGGGCCCTTGTGCTCGATCGTAAGATAGGAAATGCAGCGCCGCGCATCCAGCTGGTAGGGCGCCGGAAAGGCGTCGGTCGGGCAGATGTCCAGACAGGCGCGGCACGATCCGCAATGGTCGCTTTCCGCTGGATCAGTCTCTAATTCCAGCGTCGTGAAGACCGACCCGATAAAGAACCAGCTGCCCAGGTCGCGGCTGACAAGATTGGTGTGCTTGCCCTGCCATCCCAGCCCCGCGGCCTCGCCCAGCGCCTTTTCCGGCACCGGCGCGGTATCGACAAAGACCTTCACCTCGCCCCCCGCCTCGCCGATCAGCCAGCGCGCCACGCGCTTCAGCCGCTTCTTGACCACATCGTGATAATCGCGGTTTCGGGCATAAACAGAGACTGTTCCGACCTCCCCCCGCTCCAACGTCGCCATCGGGTCATGCTCCGGCGTGTAGCTCTCGCCCAGCATCAGGACCGACCGCGCCTCGGGCCACAGCGCCGCCGGGTTCTCGCGCCAGGCCACCCGCTCGGCCAGCCACCCCATCTGCCCGTGATAGCCCCGCTCCAGAAACGCCCGCAGCCGCGCCGGCACCTGCGGCACGTCCCACGGCCGGCAGACCCGCGCCAGGTCGAACCCTTCGGCCAGCGCCTGCGCCACAAGCCTGTCCTTCAGATCGTGCATGGCATCTTCTTGGCCCAAATACCCCGGGGGGAGGCCGCAGGCCGGGGGGCAGCGCCCCCCGGATCAGAAATCCAGGTCGGCATAATGCGCCGGCGGCGGAAATCCAGGCACCTGGTCGGCCAGGATGCCGCGGAACGCGGGCCGCGACTTGATCTTGGCATACCAGTCCTTGACGGTCTCGCTGCGGGTCCAGTCCACGTCGCTGATATAGTCCAGCGCGCTGAAATGCGCGGCGGCGGCGAAATCGGCCAACGTCATCACGTCCCCGGCCAGCCAGCGCCGCCGGTCCAGCAGCCATGTCATGTAATCCAGGTGATACTTGATCGCCCTGGCCCCGGCCTTGACATTCGTGCTGTCGGGAAAGCCCAGCCCCATCACCTTCTTGTTCACCCGCTCATAGACCAGCTTCGAGGTCACCTCGGTATGGAACTTGTCGTCGAACCAGTTGACCAGCCGCCGCACCTCGTAGCGCGCCTCGGGGCTTCTCGGCATCAAGGCCGGCTCGGGATACTTGTCTTCGATGTATTCGCAGATCGCCGTGCTTTCGGCCATGGTGATGCCGTCGAGCTTCAGCACCGGCACCTTCCCGGCGGGGTTGCGGCGCAGGAAATCGGGGTCCTTTTCCCAGTACCGCTCTTCGGTCAGTTCGCACTCGATCTTCTTCTCGGCCAGGCTCAGCCGCACCTTGCGGCAGAACGGCGACAGCGGAAAATGATAGAGCTTTGCCATAAGCGAAAAGACCCTTGTAGAGCGTGGATGCCTGTCTCCATGCCGTGAATGGGCGCGGTTTTCAATCCTGGAAACACGCGGCGCGCCCATCCCGGTCGATTGTCGCCGCCCCGTCCATGATCGCGGCGGCCCTCTGGCGCAGGCGATTGCCGGGGTTCGCGGCCGACCGGTCCTTGGGGTCGGGCAGCACGGCGGCCAGCCGCGCGGCCTGCACGGCGGTCAGGTCGGCGGGCGCCACGCCGAAATAATGCCGCGCCGCCTCGGCCACGCCGAACACCCCCTCGTCGAACTCGGCCACGTTCAGATAAACCTCGATGATTCGCCGCTTGGGCCAAAGCCCCTCCAGCGCCGGGGTGATCGCCGCCTCCAACGCCTTGCGCGGCCAGCTTCGCCCGTGCCACAGGTAGACGTTCTTCACGACCTGCTGGCTCAGGGTCGAGGCGCCGCGCACCGCGCCATCCTCGATCGCCCGGCGGATCGCCTCCATGTCGAAGCCCCAATGCAGGCAGAAATTGGCATCCTCCGCCGCCACGACCGACCGGGCCATGACCGGCGCGACCGCGTCGATCGGCACCCAGAGATGCTCGATCCCGCCCAGCCGCCGGGCCTCCTGCGCCATGTAGAAGCTGCGCGGCGGGTCGATCCAGCGATGCGCCGCGACCGTGCCAACCACGACCGCCACGGCCAGGATCGCCACCCGGATCGTCCAACGGCGCAGCCAGCGCACCGGGTGAAACCGGGGCGCGGCCGTCGTCGTTTTCCCTGCCGATCTGCTCTTTGCCATCCCGCCCAGCTATAGACAGCGCCGCGCACGGCGGCAAAGAAAAATGCCGCCCGAACAGGCACGGTGCACGGAGTTCATGCAGCGAAACTCTGCCTGGGATTGTAAATCGTGATTCGTTTTCGCCCCAACCTTGACGTCCCTGTTAACGGCCCATAAACAACCTTGGGATGTATTTGATGTGACGACAGCTTTCGGCGGATCGGGAACATGCGGCCAGAAACCATTGGAAAGGTCCACGCGGCCGCGTCCGGCACCTCTCGCCGATACGGTTCCCTCCCCGCGCCATCCCGACCGGCCTCCATCCGTTCCCCCCACCCCGCGACGTGAGAAGGGAGCGATCGGACCGGATGCTGTATCGGATCGTCACGTCACTGACACGCGCCCATAAACGCGCCATCCTGCTTGCCATCGACATCGGCTGGATCGCCATCGCCTATCTCCTGGCGCGCGCGCTGCTGCTCGGCCCGGACAGCGTGGCCAGCGGCGCCCCGTGGACGCAGGCGGTCGAGCTTTCGGTCCTGGCGGTGCTCGGCGCCGCGCTGATCGTCGCGATCGGCCTGCACCGCATCAAGCTGAACGCCTACCAGATGCAGGGCGTGGCCGAATCGGCCGCGCTGGCCGCGGCACTGGCCTGCGCGGGGATCGCGGGCTCGGCCCTGATCCCGGCCGCCACCACTCCAGCGCAGGTCTTCGTGGTTTTCGGCATGCTGTTCCTGATCCTGTCGGTGGCCGGGCGGCTGGCGATGCGCCAGGCCCTGCTGTGGATCTACCGCAACGCCAGGCAACCGATGCGAGTGCTGATCTACGGGGCCGGCCAGACCGGGCAGCAACTGGCCGCCGCACTTCTGACCGATGCGCAGGTGCGGCCCGTGGGCTTCGTCGATGACAATCCCACTCTGCAAAGCCTCACGGTTTGCGGCCTCAAGGTGCATTCGCCCAACCGCCTGCGCCACCTTGTGACGGACTTGGCGGTGGACCGGATCGTGCTGGCCATGCCCAGCGTCAGCCCCCCCGTTCAGAAACGCCTCCGCGCGCGGCTGTCCGACCTGGATTGCAAGGTGCATGTGCTGCCGTCCTTTGCCGCGATCGTGGCGGATTCGCTGCGCGCCCAGGAAACCGCCCGCAAGATCGACATCGACGGCCTGCTGGGGCGCAACCGCCTGGAAGAGGAGTTGCCGGGCGTATCGGGCTGCTACACCGGCCGCAGCATCCTTGTCACCGGCGCGGGCGGCTCCATCGGCTCGGAAATCTGCCGCCAGCTTCTGGCCTGCAATCCCCGGCGGCTGGTCCTGCTGGATCACAGCGAACTGTCGCTCTACCGGATCGAACGTGAATTGCGCGACATCGGCTCAAAGGTCGAGCTGGCGGCGGTTCTGGGCTCGGTCTGCCATGACGATCTTGTGCGGGACGTGATCGCCCGGCACGGGGTCAACGTGATCCTGCACGCCGCCGCCTACAAGCAGGTGCCGACGGTCGAGGTCAACCGCATCGAAGGTGTCCGCAACAACGTGCTGGGCACGAGGATCGTGGCCCACGCCGCCCGTGACGCGGGGGTCGGGCACTTCATCCTGATTTCATCGGACAAGGCCGTGCGCCCCTCCAGCACGATGGGCGCCTCCAAGCGGCTGGCCGAACTGATCGTGCAGGATCTGGCCATGCGCGCCACCGGCACCTGTTTTTCCATGGTGCGCTTCGGCAACGTGCTGGGCTCGTCCGGCTCGGTCGTGCCACTTTTCGAGGAACAGATCCGCCGCGGCGGTCCCGTGACGCTGACCCATAGCGACGTGACCCGCTATTTCATGACCATCGCCGAGGCGGTGCGCCTCGTGCTGCTGACCGGGTCGTTCGCGCGGGGTGGGGACGTTTTCGTGCTCGACATGGGCAAACCCGTGCCGATCCGCAAGATCGCGCGCCAGATGATCGAAGGCGCGGGATACACGGTGCGCGATGCCGACAATCCCGACGGCGACATCGAGATCAAGGTGACCGGCCTGCGCCCCGGCGAGAAACTGCACGAGGAATTGCTGATCAGCACCGACATGCTGACCACCCCGCACCCCAAGATCCTGCGCGCGCAGGAAAACCACCTGTCGGAACTCGAAATGTCCAAGGCGATGAAAGACCTGAACGCCGCCATGTCCCAGCGCGACCCCGAGATCGTGCGGGATGTGCTGCGGGTCTGGATCGACCGGGCCGACGCCCCCGCGCCGCGCAGGCGGCCCGCCATCCGCGCGGGCGAGGGCACCGCCACACAGGGCGACAGGCTGTCGCTCTGACGGCGGCGCACGGCACCCTGCGCCACGGCCAGACATGAAAAGGCCCCGCATTCGGGAGCCTTTCCGCGATCAGATGTGGGCGGCGCTCATTCGGCCGGAACCGCCTGCGCCTCGATCCCCAGCGGATGCTCCAGCTTGTTCAGCATCTCCTTGGGGCAGACCTGCAGGAAGTTGCCCTTCTCGATATCCCAGTATTGCAGGATATCCTGCGCCTTGCGGCTGCCGGTCTCGGCCACGTGACGGCGCACCAGCCCTTCCAGTTCGGCCAGGTAGTGATCGGTGGTAACCGGGCAGGTCACCAGAGATTCCATGTTGATGAGCTTCGCTGCCACGCCCTCGGGATCATAGAGATAGGCCATGCCCCCGGTCATCCCGGCGCCGAAATTGGCCCCGATCGGGCCGAGGATCACCGCGATGCCGCCGGTCATGTATTCGCAGCCGTTGCTGCCGCAGCCCTCGACCACCACATGCGCGCCCGAGTTGCGCACCGCGAACCGTTCGCCCGCGCGGCCCGAGGCGAACAGGTAGCCCGCCGTCGCGCCGTAGAGCACGGTGTTGCCGATGATCGTGTTGTCGGCCGCGACCAGCGGGCTGGACATCGGCGGGCGCACCACGATCGTGCCGCCCGACAGGCCCTTGCCCACGTAATCGTTAGCATCGCCCGACACCTCCAGCTTCAGGCCCGGCGCCGCGAAGGCGCCAAGGCTCTGCCCCGCGCTGCCCGTCAGCTTGACGGTCAGGTGATCGGGCTGAAGGCTGTTGCGCATCCCGAAATTCCGCACGATATGGCTGGACACCCGCGTGCCCACCGTCCGGTCGGTGTTCTGCACGGCGTAATGCAGCTGCATCTTCTCGCCGTCGTTCAGGAACCGCGCCGCGTCGCGCACGATCTCGGCATCCAGCGTGTCGGGCACCTCGTTGCGCGGCTTGTTGCGGTCATAGGTGATCTCCTTCGCGCCATCGACGGTGATCAGCATCGGGTTCAGGTCCAGGTCGTCCAGATGCGCCGACCCGCGGCTCACCTGCGTCAGCAGGTCGGCCCGGCCGATCACCTCGTCCAGCGACCGCGCCCCGATGCTGGCCAGGATCTCGCGCACCTCCTGCGCGTAGAAGGTGATCAGGTTCACCACCTTGTCGGCATTGCCGGTGAACTTGGCGCGCAGCGCCTCGTCTTGGGTGCACACGCCCACCGGGCAGGTGTTCGACTGGCACTGGCGCACCATGATGCAGCCCATTGCGATCAGCGCGGCGGTGCCGATGCCGTATTCCTCGGCGCCCATCATCGCCGCCATCACGATGTCGCGCCCGGTCCGCAACCCGCCATCGGTGCGCAGGGTGATCCGGTCGCGCAGCTTGTTCATCGACAGAACCTGGTGCGCCTCGGTGATGCCCATTTCCCAGGGCAGCCCCGCATACTTGATCGAGGTCGCGGGGCTGGCGCCGGTGCCGCCATTATGCCCCGAGATCAGGATCACGTCGGCCTTGGCCTTGGCCACGCCCGCGGCAATGGTGCCCACGCCCGATTGCGCCACCAGCTTCACGCAGACCTTCACGGTCGGGTTGATCTGCTTGAGGTCGTAGATCAGCTGCGCCAGATCCTCGATCGAGTAGATGTCGTGATGCGGCGGCGGCGAGATCAGCGTCACGCCCGGCGTCGAATGGCGCAGCCGCGCGATCAGCCCCGTCACCTTCATCCCCGGAAGCTGGCCGCCCTCGCCGGGCTTGGCGCCCTGCGCCACCTTGATTTCCAGCTCCTCGCACTGGTTGAGGTATTCCGCCGTCACCCCGAACCGGCCCGAGGCGACCTGCTTGATCTTGGCACTGGGGTTGTCGCCGTTGGGCTCGGGCACGAAATGCGCGGGATCCTCGCCGCCCTCGCCACTGTCCGAGCGCGCGCCGATCCGGTTCATCGCCACGTTCAGCGTCTTGTGCGCCTCGGGGCTCAGCGCCCCAAGGCTCATCCCCGGCGTGACGAACCGCTTGCGGATCGCGGTCACGCTTTCCACCTCTTCCAGCGGAATCGCCTCGCCCATCGGCTTGATCGCCATCAGGTCGCGCAGGTGGATCGGCGGGTTGGCCTGCATCGCCTTGGAATACTGCTGCCACAGCGCATAGGACGCCTTGTTGCAGGCCATCTGCATCATGTGCATCGTCTGCGCGCCCCAGGCATGGGTCTCGCCCGACTTGCGCATCTTGTAGAAGCCGCCGATCGGCAACACATCCTTGCCGCCGCGGAACGCCTCGCGGTGCAGGCTCTCGATCTTGCCCTGGATGCCGCTCACGCCGATGCCGCTGATCCGGCTGGTGAGACCGGGGAAATACTCGTTGCACATCGCCCGGCTCAGGCCCACCGCCTCGAAATTCAGTCCGCCGCGATAGGACGAAATGACCGAGATGCCCATCTTCGACATGATCTTCAGCAGGCCAAGGTCGATCGCCGCGCGATAGCGCGCGACCGCCTCGGTCAGGGTGCCCTCCAGCAGGCCGCGGTCGATCCGGTCGGCCAGCGTGTCCTCGGCCAGGTAGGCATTGACCACGGTGGCGCCCGCGCCGATCAGCACGGCGAAATAATGCGGATCGACACATTCGGCCGAGCGCACGTTGAGGCTGCAGAAGGTCCGCAGACCCTTGCGCGTCAGGTGGCTGTGCACCGCGCTGGTGGCCAGGATCATCGGCATCCCGACGCGGGCCTCGCCCAGGTGCTGATCGGTCAGCACGATATGGCCCGACCCGCTGCGCACGGCGTCCTCGGCCTCGGCGCGAATGCGCTCCAGCCCGGCCTGCAACGCGCCGCTGCCCGGCTCGAACGAGCAGTCGATCTCGGTCACGTCGCCGTCGAACTGGCGCAGCAGCGCGTCCCACTGCGCATTGCCCACGAAGGGGCTTTCCAGCACCAGGATTTCCGTCTGCGCGCTGGATTCGTCCAACACGTTCTTCAGGTTGCCGAACCGGGTCTTGAGGCTCATCACCCGGTATTCCCGCAGGCTGTCGATCGGCGGGTTGGTCACCTGGCTGAAATTCTGCCGGAAATAATGGCTCAGCGGGCGGTATTTCTTGGACAGGACCGCGCTAGGGGTGTCGTCGCCCATGCTGGCCACAGCTTCCTTGCCGTCCTCGGCCATCGGCGCAAGGATCGTCTCGATCTCTTCCACCGAGTAGCCCGCCGCATATTGCCGGCGGCGCAGCTCGGCCCCCGAGAAAATAGGTGCCTCGGTCACACCGGCCAGCGTTTCGTCCAGATCATGGATCTTGCCCACCCATTCGCCGAAGGGCTGGGAATGGGCCAGCTTATCCTTGATCTCCGTGTCGTGGTACAGAACGCCCTCCTGCATATCCACGGCCAGCATCTGGCCGGGGCCAAGCGCGCCCTTCTCCTTCACGGTCGATTCGTCGATCGGCACCATGCCGGCCTCGGACCCGGCGATCACCAGGCCGTCGCCCGTCACCACGTAACGCATCGGGCGCAGCCCGTTGCGGTCAAGCCCGGCACAGACCCAGCGCCCATCCGTCATCGCCAGCGCGGCGGGGCCGTCCCACGGCTCCATCACCGAGTTGCAATAGGAATACATGTCCCGCCACGCCTGCGGCAGTTCCTCGGCCTGCTTCGACCAGCTTTCCGGCACCAGCATGGTTTTCGCCATCGGCGCGTTGCGCCCCGCGCGCACCAGAACCTCGAACACCGAATCCAGCGCCGCGCTGTCCGACGACCCGCCGGGGATGATCGGCTTGATATCCTCGGCCATGTCGCCGAAGGCGCTGCTGGCCATGCGGATCTCGTGGCTTTTCATCCAGTTGGTGTTGCCCTTCAGCGTGTTGATCTCGCCGTTATGGGCCAACATGCGGAACGGCTGCGCCAGCCACCATTGCGGAAAGGTGTTGGTGGAATAGCGCTGGTGATAGATCGCAAAGGACGACTTGAACCGCTCGTCCTGGAGATCGGGATAGAACTCGCTGACCTGCTCGGCCAGCATCATGCCCTTGTAGATCACGCTGCGGCAGGACAGCGACGCGATATACAGCTCGTTGATCCCCTGCGCCGCGGCGGCCTTCTCGATCCGGCGGCGGATCACGTAAAGTTCGCGCTCGAATTCCTCTTCCTCGATGCCCTTGGCATTGGAAATCAGGATCTGCTCGATCTCGGGGCGTGTCGCGTTGGCCTTCTCGCCCAGGCAGTTCACATCGACCGGCACATGCCGCCAGCCATAGATATAATGGCCCATCCGCAGCACTTCGGTTTCCACGATGGTCCGGCAGGTTTCCTGCGCGCCGAAATCGGTGCGCGGCAGGAACACCTGCCCCACGGCCATCAGCTGATCGGCATGGGGCTCGTGCCCGGTGCGCCGGATCTGGTCATAGAAGAACGGCACCGGGATCTGCACATGGATGCCCGCGCCGTCGCCGGTCTTGCCGTCGGCATCCACCGCGCCGCGATGCCAGATCGCCTTCAGCGCGTCGATCCCCGCCTCGACCACCTTGCGGCTGGGTTTGCCATCGACCGACACGACCAGCCCGACCCCGCACGAGGAATGTTCCTCCTCGTGGCGATACATGCCGTTCTCGGCCAGCCAGTTGCGCGTGGCCTCTTCGCGGGCTTTCCAGTTGTGATCCAGCTTCGTCATCTTGTTAACCCTTCCTTCATCCGGTGGGTCAGGGATGTTGCCCTGTTTCCGTTCCTGTCGCGCCTGCCGCGCGCGTTTTCCGAGTTTTGTACGAAACTCCGGCGCTCGGGGTCGGGTTTGGTACGAAACCCGGGGCCGAATGTGACGTTTCGTACGAAAATCCTATTCGGCGGCGACCGATTGCGCCGCGTTCAGGTAATCGAGGATCGCCTCGGCTGAATCGCGCCCGTCGCGGATCGCCCAGACCACCAACGAGGCCCCGCGCACGATGTCGCCCACGGCGAAAACACCGTCCATCGCGGTCCGGCCTGTGGTGAACTCGGCCTTGATGGTGCCCCAGCGCGTGATCTCCAATTCCTTTTGATTCCAAAGGGTTGGCAGGTCTTCGGGCTCGAATCCCAGCGCCTTGATGACCAGGTCCGCCGGCTCGTCATGCTCGGCCCCCTCGATGGGTTCGGGGCTCTGGCGGCCCGTCGCATCCGGTTGGCCAAGGCGCATCTTCTGCACCTTCACCGCGCTCACCGGATCGCCTGAGAACCCCTTGGGCGCGCTAAGCCATTGGAATTCAACGCCTTCTTCCTCGGCATTGGCCACTTCGCGCTGGCTGCCCGGCATGTTCTCACGGTCCCGGCGATAGAGGCAGGTCACCGATTTGGCCCCCTGCCGGATCGCGGTGCGGACACAATCCATAGCGGTGTCACCGCCGCCGATCACAACAACTCGTTTGCCCTCGGCATTCAACTCGCCGCTGTCGAACTCTGGCACCGTGTCGCCAAAGGACAGGCGGTTGCTGGCCGTCAGGTAATCCAGCGCCCGCACGATCCCCTTGGCACCCGCTCCCGGACCTTGCAGCTCGCGGCTTTTGTAAACGCCCGTCGCGATCAATACCGCATTGTGTTTATTGCGAATTTCCTCGAACTGGATGTCCTTGCCCACGTCGCAGTTCAGCACGAATTCCACGCCGCCCTGCTCCAGCTGCTCCATCCGCTTCATCACGACATCCTTCTCCAGCTTGAAGCCGGGAATGCCATAGGTCAGCAGCCCGCCCCCGCGATCGTAGCGGTCATAGACGGTCACCTGAACGCCCTCGCGGCGCAGCGCATCCGCCGCCGCCAGACCGCCGGGGCCGGCGCCGATTATCCCAACGGATTCAACACGTTCCTGCGCCGGGGTGATGGGCTTGACCCAGCCTTCCTCCCACGCCGTGTCGGTGATGTATTTCTCCACCGCGCCGATCGTCACGGTGCCGTGACCCGACTGTTCGATCACGCAATTGCCTTCGCACAACCGGTCTTGCGGGCAGATTCGGCCGCAAATCTCGGGGAAGGTATTGGTGGCTTGGCTGACCTCGTAAGCCTCCTGCAACCGCCCTTCCGCCGTCAGCCGCAGCCAGTCGGGGATGTTGTTGTGCAACGGGCAATGGCTTTGGCAATAGGGCACGCCGCACTGGCTGCAGCGGGCGGCCTGCTCCTTGGCCTTCTCGTCGGCGTATTCCGCGTAGATCTCGTGAAAGTCCTGACGACGCACATCGGCGGCGCGTTTCTCGGGCATGTCCCGCCCGACGGTCACGAATTTCAGCATCGGTTGCTTTGCCACGGCATGGCCTCCGGTCTTGTTGCACCGCGCCTGTCTAATCCATGCCGCGCGCAAATAAAAGTCAGCGGTTTTGACTTATTATGAAAAAATCATTGCCGAGGCGACCGGCTGGTTAGGAATTTCTCAATTATTTAATTCCGAATCGGACCCAAATGGTCGCTTTTCTCAGAATCCCAATGGTTTATACGTGAAAGCGCATTACGCGCAGGCCATGACCCATGCCCTTGTTCCAACTGCTTCTTGTCGCCGTGATCCAGGGTGTGACCGAGTTTCTGCCGGTCTCGTCCTCCGGGCACCTGATTCTCCTCCCGAATCTCACGGGGCTGAAAGATCAGGGCCAAGTGATCGACGTGGCGGTGCATGTCGGCACGCTGCTGGCCGTCATGCTGTATTTCTGGACCGACGTGCGCATCGCCATTTCCGGCCTCCCCCGCGCCCTGCTGGGCAAGACCGATACCGAGGGCGCACGCCTTGCCCTGTTGCTCATGGTAGCCTCGGTTCCCGTGGTGGCCCTCGGGCTGGTCCTGCACATGACGGGACTTGATGCCGAGATGCGGTCGATCACCGTCATCGGCTGGGCCATGCTGGCCTTCGGGGTCGTGCTCTATTGGGCCGATCAGGCGGGATCGACGCACAAGACCGACAAGAACTGGAACCTGCAGGATGCCATGGTGATGGGCGTGTGGCAGGCCGTCGCGCTGATACCGGGCACGTCGCGGTCCGGCATCACCATCACCGGTGCGCGGTTCTTGGGATACAACCGGCACGACACCGCCAAGCTGGCCATGCTGATGTCGATCCCCACGATCATTGCCAGCGGCGCCTTGCTGGGCCTCGAATCGATCTTCACCGCCAATGTCGGCGTGCTGAAAGACGCTACGATCGCCGCGATTTTCGCCTTTGCCGCCGCGCTGCTGGCCCTGAGCCTGATGATGCGGCTGCTGCGCAGCGTCAGCTTCACGCCCTACGTGATCTACCGGATCGGGCTGGGCGCGGTCCTGCTGGTGATCGCCTACACCTAGTCGACCCGCAGGTTCCGGGCCGATTCCTGGATCGCCTCGTACTGCCCGGTCGGGCGGAAGCGCCACAGGTATTCGGGCAGCACCGCTTCCATCGCGGTGGGCGTGATGCCGAGATCGTCAAAGCCACGCGCGCCATCCGACACCACGTTGTCCACACGCAGGCTGCGCACCTGATCGCGGGTGATCTGCGGCGGGACCAGCCCGAAGGTGATGGTCTGAACGAATTCCATGACCGACGCCATGACCCCGGCGATGCCGAAGGGAATGTTGACGATCAGCCGCCGGCGCCGGATCACCTGCAGCATCTGCTGCATGAGTTCGCGGAAGGTATCCACATCTGGGCCGCCCAGCTCGTAAATGCCCGGCGTGGCGTGGCCTTCGACACCCATTGCCGCGGCGTGCGCCACATCATCCACGAAAACCGGCTGGAACTTCGTTTCCGCACCGACCACGGGAAGGAAGGGGCTGAACCGGGTCATGCCGGCAAAGCGATTGAAGAACGCATCCTCCGGCCCGAAGATCACCGAGGGCCTCAGGATCACGGCATCGGGCATCGCCTCGAGCACCGCCGCCTCGCCCTTGGCCTTGGTCTGGGCATAGATGCTGTCTGAGCCCTTGTCGGCCCCGATGGCCGAGATCTGAACCATGCGCGCCACGCCCTCTTCCGCGGCGATGCGCGCGATGCGGGCCGCCCCCTCGCTCTGCACGGCGTCGAAATTGTTGCGCCCCTTGCGATCGAAGGTGCCCACGCAGTTCACCACCGCATCCGCGCCGCGCGTCACCTCGCGGACGCTGGCATCATCGCGGATGTTGCAGAAAACGGGCTCGACCTGGCCCACGACGCCATACGGCTTGACGTGCATCGCCTCGTTCGGGCGGCGCACGGCCACGCGCACTCGCCAACCCGCTTTGGCCATCCGGCGCGTGATATAGCGGCCGACGAATCCCGATCCGCCGAAAATGGTGACGAGTTTGGACATCAGTGGATCTCCTGCTTGGATTTCCCCCTCTTCCTAATGCTCCGAGGGGTTTTGAACAAGGAGATATGAAGATTGCCGGACGATCATGAAAATCGCCGTTGACACGCCTTTGCGCCGGGTCTAAACGGCGCGTCACGACACCTGCCCAGGTGGCGGAATTGGTAGACGCGCTAGCTTCAGGTGCTAGTGTCCGTATGGACGTGGAGGTTCGAGTCCTCTCCTGGGCACCATTTCCCCGGTAAATCAAAAATAGCACTGAATCTGGCCCCACCAGCGGCTCGGGGCCTGTAATGTCGCACGTCAGCAGACAGGCAGTGCGACGCGGCCTGTCTTGCCTTTGTGAGCCTCTATGCCGCGCGGCCCGTGGCGGCGACGGCGTTTTTTACCCAATCGCGCAGCGTGTCAGGGTCTGCCGACACCGGCTCGGCCAGGCCGGCACTGAAGCTGTCGAACGCGGCCCGGTTCAGCGTGTTGATCCCGCACAGCACAGGGATTCCATCTGCCAGGCATTGGCCAATGATGTCGCGGAACCCGCGCCCGTCGGCCTCGTGCTTGCCGAACTTGTTGACGATCAGAAGATCGGGCGCCGGCAACAGGGTTTTCTGCACCTCCGCCACCGCAGCTTCGAGCGCCGCGGGATCAAGGCGGCAGCCGCGTGCCTCTTTCCCCAAAGATTGCGAGATGCGGAACACCGGACCATCCGGCAAGACCTTCACATCCATGTCGCACAGATGCGAGTCGGCGCAGTCGGTATTGTGCTGGACGACACCCGCCACACGCAGCCTTTCATTGATGAAGCCCTCGGCGGCAGCGGCCAGAAGCCGGTCGGTTGCGCCGCGCTCAGCCTTGAAGACGTAACCCAGTTTCATTCTCTTTCCTCAGTCAGTGCCGTTGAACGGCAGGAATTCCAGCAAATCGCCTTGGCGGACGTGCTCTACCTCTGCCGGCAACAAGACCAAGCCATCGGCGTCGATCAGTGGCCCCAGATCGGCAGAGCGCATTTGATCCGCGCAGCCGATAACCTGATGCCCGTCCCCATCATAGCCCAGGATTTTCGCGGGGCGATATTCACATCGTCCGGGTTTATGAGACAAGGGCGCCGAGGTGCGCACGTGCCGCGGCGCCGCACCCGGATCGCTGCGGCCCGACAGGCGCGATGCGACCGGCCGCCCCAGCACATGCCATGTCACGAAGGCCGAGACCGGGTTGCCCGGCAGCCCAAGGATCAGGCAGCCACCGCACCGCGACACCGTCACAGGCTTGCCCGGCTTGATCGCCACACCGGCGACCGCGATGCTGGCCCCGATGTCGTCCAGAGCCCCAGACACGTGATCCCGGTCACCCACCGACACCCCGCCGGAGGTGACGATCATGTCCACCTGCTCCACAAGCTCAGACAGATAGGCCGACAGCGCGCCGCGCGTGTCCGGCACCATGCACCTGTCAACAAGCTCGACCCCCGCATCATGGCAAAGCGCCGACAGCATCGGGCCGTTCACATCCCAGATCGCCCCGGCCTGCAGGGGTTCGCCCGCCGGTGTCACCTCATCCCCCGTCAGCAAGAGCGCGACGCGCGGGCGGCGATGGACCGTGACTTGGCCCGCCCCCGCACCGGCGCACACCGCCACGGCCTTGGGCCCGAGCAGCGTGCCGCGCGGCAACATCGCGTCACCTGCGTGCCGGTCACTCCCCCGCCTGCGGATATTGGCGCCCTTCGCGGTGGGCGATACTAGGCGGATGCCCTTGCTGCCGCTGTCCACGCTTTCCTGCATGACGACGGTGTCTGCGCCGCGCGGCACCGGCGCGCCGGTATAGATCCGCATGGCAACGCCCGGCGGCAGGTCGGTCATTTCATCGCCCGCCGCGCAGGTGCCCGCTACCGAAAGCCACCCATCGCGGCGCAAATCCGCATGGCGCAGCGCATA
>JAASSQ010000218.1 GCA_021767845.1 Roseovarius sp.
AACCCCGGTCGAGGGCCGCGCCGCGGGCTGCGACGGGAAGCGAAGAGGAGAGCCGACATGAAGATCATCACCGCCGGAGCGCGGCCCGACAAGCTGGCCGGATCGGAGTATTTCACCGGGCGGGTATGGCAGACCCCGGTGATCGAGGCGCCGGAGCCGGCGCGGGTGCGTGCCCTCAGCGTCACGTTCGAGCCGGGTGCGCGCACGGCATGGCACACCCACCCGCTGGGCCAGACGCTGCATGTTCTGTCGGGCGTCGGTCTGGTCGGACTCAGGGGCGCGGCGCCGTGGATGATCCGGCCCGGCGACACGGTCTGGTTCGCACCGGGGGAAGAGCACTGGCACGGCGCGGCCCCGGACAGCATGATGACCCATCTTGCGATCCAGGAGGCCGAGGACGGCCGCGTGGCGGATTGGCTGGAGCCTGTGAGCGAGGCCGATTATGCGCGCGATCCGGCCTGATCGGGCCGCGCCTTAACCGGATTTTAAACCTTGCGTGCTCGACTGCGGGTATTGAGGCGGTCCGGGCGCCTGGGGGTCAGGGCGCACAGGGGCCGCGCGGCAGCTACGGAGGTAAAGGTAACGGGCGAGGTAAGCGCAGGTATCGGCCAGACCGGGACACGGAGCAGATCGTGCCACAGGCCGAGCGTGAAGCGCCGTCGTGCGAGGATATGAGACAAGCCGGTCCGCCGGGTGATCGGACTTGGTGCCATAGGATGGGCCGAAGGGTTCGGGCAGGGGCCGTGCAGGCGTGGGGCCGCGCGGCAAGGCCTGCTGCAGCGACGAACGCGCCATGGCGGCATGGGAAACGGGGCCATGCTGCGCCGCATCACGCCCCGCCTTGCGGCGCAGACTTGCCTCGGGCCATCCGATGCAGAGCCACCCCGGCCACGTGGTAAGGCATCGGGTCGGGCCACGCGGGCCCGTCGGCCCCGGGTTTGCGGCGCGGCGTCGTTTTCGGCCCTGTGGCCAGAAGTCACCGTCGGCCACGCGGGCCTGTCGGCCCCGGGTCTGCGGAGCGGATGCGCCCTCGGGCCGTGCGGTGCGCAGTCGCTTCAGGTCATGCGGCGCGAAATCGCCCCCAGCCGTGCGGCACTGAGTCTCCCCCGGCCATGTGTTGCGGCGTCACCCCCGGCTATGTGCGGCCCGGATCACCCCAGGTCATGTCACCCCCGGCCATGCGGTGCGTCGAGATCCAGATCGGGCGTGACAGGCACGATCCGGTTGGGATTGATCATGTCGTGGCTGTAATAGTAATGCCGCGTGATGTGGTCGAAATCAACGGTCCCGGCCACGCCGGGCCATTGATACAGCTCGCGCAGGTACCCCCAGGTACTGGGGTAGTCCACGATCCGCGCGCGGTTGCACTTGAAATGGGTGTGATAGACCTTGTCGAAACGGATCAGCGTGGTGAACAGCCGCCAATCCGCTTCTGTCAGGCGGTCGCCCACCAGGTAGCGGTTTCGCGACAGACGGTCCTCGATCCAGTCGAGCGTGTCGAACAGCGGGCCGATGGCCGCGTCATAGGCCTCTTGGCTGGTGGCGAACCCGGCCTTGTAGACGCCGTTGTTCACGCGGTCGTAGATCCGGGCATTCACCGGTTCGATCGCCTCGCGCAGGTCGGCTGGCCAGTAATCGTCGGCATTGCCGGTCAGGTGATCAAAGGCGGAATTGAACATGCGGATGATCTCGGCCGATTCGTTGGACACGATGGCCTCACGCGTTCGGTCCCAGAGGATCGGCACGGTCACCCGGCCCGAGACCTTCGGATCGGCCTTGGTATAGAGATCGCGAGCAAAGGGCAGTCCATAGAGCTTGTCGCCGGTCGCGCCGGGGTAATCGGTGCGGAATTCCCACCCCTCGCCCAGCATGTCGGGATGCACGACCGACACGCCGATATGGTCGCCCAACCCCTTGAGCGCGCGAAAGATCAGCGTGCGGTGCGCCCACGGGCAGGCCAGCGAGACATAGAGGTGGTAGCGCCCGCTCTCGGCCTTGAAGCCACCCGCGCCGCTGGGGCCGGCACGACCGTCGGGCGTGATCCAGTTGCGGAATTTCGCCGTGTCGCGCACGAATTTGCCGCCCGTTTTCGCGGTGTCGTACCACTGGTCGTGCCATTGGCCGTCGATCAGCTGTCCCATTGCATGCCTCCTTGTTCCGTCCAGACATAGGCTTGTCGCCCCGCGCCGTGTAGCCGTGCTTCCGCGCATGGCCCGTGCGGGGCCGCACATGTCGCGATGCGGGCGCGCTGCGACGTTTCTTTGTTTGCGCGCGGGCGGTGCGCGGCCTATAGACGGGGGGACGATGCCCGCAACGCGGGCCGGAAAGGTGCGCAGGTGGGGCCGACCCAAACCGGGGGCCCGTGCGATCTGCGATCGTCGGCCGCGCCAAGGCGCGGCGCCGCCCCTTTCCCGGCCGCGCGCGGAAGACGGACCAGAAAGGGGAGACCCCAATGAGACATGCGATGCTTCTTGCCCTGCTGCTGAGCGGCGGCGCGGCGCAGGCCCATCCCGGCCACCTGGCCGAGGCGGCGGGACACGGCCACTGGCTGGGCGCGGCGGCGATCGGGGCCGCGATCGCGATCGGGCTCTGGGCGGCGGCCAAGGGCCGCGCCGGGGCGCGGGACGATGCGGCCGAGGAGGCCGAGCCCGAGCAGGACGAAGAGCCGCAGGAGGCATGAGCATGGTCAAGACCGGCGTGATGATCTGCGGGCACGGCTCGCGCAGCCAGGCGGCGGTGGACGAGTTCTCGACGCTGGCCGAGAAATTGCCCGCCTACCTGCCCGAGGGCTGGGAGATGGAATACGGCTATCTCGAATTCGCCAACCCGGTGATCCGCGACGGTCTGGACAAGCTGCGCGACAAGGGCTGCGAGCGGATCCTCGCGGTGCCGGGGATGCTGTTCGCCGCGATGCATTCCAAGAACGACATCCCCACCGTTCTCAACACCTACGCCGCGAAACACGACATCGAGATCCGCTATGGCCGCGAGCTGGGTGTCGATCCCAAGATGGTCGCCGCCGCGGGCGCCCGCATCCGTGACGCGGTGGCGCGCGCCGATGCCGAACAGGGCGAGGTGAGCCTGCATGACACCTGCCTGGTGGTGATCGGGCGCGGTGCCTCGGACCCCGATGCCAACGGCAATGTCGCCAAGATCGCGCGGCTTTTGCAGGAGGGCATCGGCTTCGGCTGGTGCGAGGTGGGCTATTCGGGCGTGACCTTCCCGCTGGTCGAACCCTGCCTGCAGCATGTCGCGCGGCTGGGTTACAAGCGGGTGATCGTGTTCCCGTATTTCCTGTTCTCGGGCATCCTGATCGACCGGATCTACGGCTTCACCGATCAGGTCGCGGCCGAGTATCCGGGGATCGACTTCGTCAAGGCGGGCTATCTGGGCGATCATCCGAAGGTGCTGGAAACCTTCGCCGAGCGGGTGACCGAACAGGCCGGCGCGAACCCGCCGCCGAATTGCGGCACCTGCCAGTATCGCACGCAGGTGCTGGCCGTCGAGGGCGAGGAGGTGCGCCAGATCACGCCCGAGCAGCGCGCGGCCTTCGCGCAAGCGCGCGGCGCGGGGCACCCGGCCTTCTCGGACGTGCCGCCGCCGACCTGCGTGATGTGCAAATACCGCACCGCCGTTCTGGGCTTCGAGGCCGAGGTGGGCGCGGTGCAGGAAAGCCACCACCACCATGTCGAGGGCCAGGGCGCCAGCGCGCCGGGCTCGAACGTCGAGGATTGCAGCCTGTGCGATACCTTCTGCACGGGGCTCTGCCGGCTCGAGGGGGCGGGCCACCATCATCATCACCACCACCATGATCATGGGCACGGCCACCACCATCACCACGGCCACGATCACGACCACCACCACCCCGAATACCCCCATGCCGATCACCCGCTGGGGCCGGAAAGCGCGCGGAAAACCCGCGCCTGAGCGGTCTTCACCGTTCCCGAAATACTCCCGCCGGAGGCGTCCGACGGGGGCCGCAGGACCAGAGGTTGCCATTGCGCCCATACGAGAAAAACCCCTCGGCCATCTATGCCGAAAGTTTCGCCACCGTGCGCCGCGAGGCGCGGCTGGGCCGGTTCGGGCCGGGGATGGAGGCGCTGGCGATCCGTGTGATCCACGCCTGCGGCATGGTCGAGGTGGCCGACCGGCTGACCTTTTCCGATGGCGCCTTCGAGGCCGGGCAGGCGGCGCTGCGGGCCGGTGCGCCGGTGCTGTGCGATTGCGAGATGGTGGGCGCGGGCATCATCCGCCGCCACCTGCCGCGCGACAACGAGGTGGTGGTCACCCTGAACGATCCGCGCGTGCCGGGGATCGCGGCGGGCATCGGCAACACCCGCTCGGCCGCCGCGGTCGAGCTGTGGGCCGACCGACTGGAGGGCGCGGTCGTGGCGATCGGCAACGCGCCGACGGCGCTGTTTCACCTGCTGGAGCTGCTGGACGAGGGCGCGCCGAAACCCGCCGTGATCCTGGGCTTTCCGGTGGGGTTCGTGGGGGCGGCCGAATCCAAGGCCGAACTGGCCGAGCGCCCGCGCGGCTGCGAGTTCGTCGCGCTGCGGGGGCGGCGCGGCGGATCGGCCATCGCCAGTGCCGCCGTGAACGCGCTGGCCGCCGGGCTGCCGGAGGACGGGGCGCGGGATGGCTGATCCGTGGCTGCACATCGTCGGCATCGGCGAAGACGGGATGGCGGGGCTCCTGCCGGCAACCCGCGCCGTCGTCGAGGCCGCCGAGGTGATCGTGGGCGCCGAGCGGCATCACGACCTGACCCCCGAGGCCCGCGCCGAGCGGATCGCCTGGCCCTCGCCCTTCGATGCGCTGATCGACACGCTCAAGGGGCTGCGGGGCCGCCGTGTCGTGGTGCTGGCCACCGGCGATCCGCTGTGGTTTTCCGTGGGCGCGCGGATCGGGCGGAAGATCGACCCGGTCGAGATCACCTATCACCCGCAACTGTCGGCCTTCCAGCTGGCCGCGGCGCGGATGGGGTGGAGCCTGGCGGATGTCGAGACCCTGACGGTGCATGGCCGGCCCGTGGAGCAGATGATCGCCTTCATCCAGCCCGATGCGCGGCTCTTGATCCTGACCACCGGGGCCGAGACCCCGGCGCGGATCGCGGCCTTCCTGGCCGAGCG
>JAASSQ010000219.1 GCA_021767845.1 Roseovarius sp.
CAACACCTGCAGGTGGTCGATCACCTGGCCTGACCGGCAGACCGTTCCCCGGCCCGTCCCGCGCGGGCCGGGGCCACGCCGCCACCTGCACTCAGGTGGCCCAGTCCCGCCCCTCGGCGCGCGCCTGTTCGCGCGCGCTTGGATGCGCCGAGGGGCGGAACGGCACCTCGACCACCTCGGCCGGCACCGGCTGGCCCGACTGCTCCGAATACCGCTCGGGCAGCAGCACGCGCAGTTGCGTGCCGATTTCGGTCATCTCGGGCGGCACATGCGCCAGCGCGATGTTGCACTCCAGTTCGGGCGACCACCAGGGCGAGGTGACATAGCCCACGCTCTTGCCATCGGGCGACTGCACCAGCCAGAAATCCGGCGCGTAATCGGTGATCGGCGCCCCGCCCAACTTCAGCCCCGCCAGCTTCAGCTTGAAGGGATAGCGCCCCGCGTCGATCTCGGCCCGCTGTGCCTCCAGCGCCGCGCGCCCGATATAATCGGCCTCTTTCTTGCGGGGCACCTGGTAGGCAAGGTTTACTTGGAAGGGCGAGGTTTCGGCATCCATGTCCTGCCCCCAGGACAGGATGCCCGCCGCGATGCGACGGTGATGGGCGGGCGCGATCACCCGCAGCCCGAACCGCGCGCCCTTGCCAAGGATCGCATACCAGAGCGCCTCGGCGTTCAGGGTCGCGTCCCGCAGGTATATCTCGTACCCCGCCTCGCCGGAAAACCCCGTCTGGCTGACCACGACCGAACAGCCCGCAAGCTCGCTTTCCATCAACTCGTAATAGCGCAGCTTGCGAATGTCCTCGCCGAACAGATCGACCATCAGATCTTCGGACATGGGCCCCTGGATCTGCACCGGCGCCACGTCCAACTCGTCGATCTCCACATCGTATCCCAGCCCCACGTTGACGCCCTGCAACCACAGTTGCAGATCGCTGTCCGAGGTCGAGAACCAGAACTCGTCCCGTGCCAGACGCAACAAGACCGGATCGTTCAGGATGCCGCCCTGCGGGTTGCACAGGATCGTGTATTTGCCGCGCAGCGGGGCGATTTGCGTGGCATCACGGGTGATGACCCGGTTGACGAAGGCCTCGGCCTCGGGGCCGCGCACCCGGATCTGCCGCTCCACGGCCACGTTCCACAGCGTCACGCGATTGACCAGCGCGTCATACTCGGCCATCGCGCCGCCATCCTCGGGCTTCACATAGCCGCGCGGGTGATACATGCGGTTATAGACGGTGGCGCGCCAGCAGCCCGCCTCGACCGACAGGTGCCAGAAAGGCGATTTTCGCACGCGGGTGGAAATCAGCATCTGCACCGGCGTCGGCCCGGATTGCCGCAGGTTACGCGGCACCAGCCGGTCGGACTGGTCCACGCCCGGCACGTTGGGATGAAACCTGTCGCTTGCTGTCATGTCGGACCCTCCATTGGCTTGCGTCTCCCATCTTTCACGCTGCCAGACAGGCCCCTTGAGTCGATACGCCACCGAACCGCCGCGCGGTCACGATCGGGTGAGCGCGCCCTGTTAACCCGCCCCTTTTCCCGACGCTCGCACCGACGTAATACCGACGTGATACCGACGTTGCACCGACATGCGGTTTCGACGGTTTTTCAACCGGTTAACCCGATTCGGCCCGATCAGCCGCCGCGGACCAGATCATCCTCGTCATCGACGATGGAGATGCCCAGCTCGTCCAGCCCGTTTTCCAGGTGGTCCGACAGGTGCGGGGTGCCCAGAAGGTAGTCCGCCGTCGGCGTCGTCGCCTCGGCCATCGCCGTGCGCTTGGCCTCTTCCAGATCATCGGCGGTAAAGCTGTCCCGCCCGACCCACATCAGGGCGACAAGACTGGCCTGTTCCTCTTCGGTCAGCCGGTCAATGAAGGCGCGCAACTCGGGCTCGGCCCGTTCCAGTTCCCGCGCCATCAGAACCACCTGCGCGATCTTGTATGTGCTTATGTCCAGCATGGGGTCTCTCCTGTTCGCTCAGCTTATCACAGAAATGGTCCCCTCCGCTGCCCCCGTCTTTGATCCTAAGCAAATAGCCGGTAGTAGAGCCAATTCGGCAAGAACCGCGACCAACGGAACAACAGGCTGAAAAGGCTGGGGAAATTCCGGTCGAAGGCGGCCTCGTCGCACATCAGCTCGAACATTTCGCGCGCCGCGTCCTCGGGCTCCATCAGAAAGGGCATGTGAAAGGCATTCTTGTCGGTCAGCCGGGTCTTGATGAACCCCGGATTGGCCAGCTGCACCCGCACCCCGGTGCGCCACAGATCGGCCCGCATCGATTCGGCCAGCGACATGACCCCGGCCTTCGACGCGCCATACCCCACCGCGCCGGGCAGCCCCCGGAACCCCGCCAGCGACCCGGTCAGCACGATATGGCCTGCATCGCGCGCCACCATCGCAGGCACCACGCGGCCCAGCACCCGGATCGCGCCGGTGAAGTTCACATCCGCCATCGCCGTGACCTGCTCGGCGTTCCACTCGGTCGAGGGCATCGGCCAATAGACCCCGGCCAGGAAAACCATCCCGTCGATTTGGCCCACCCTTTCAACGGCTTGCGCGACACTTTCCTCGTCGGCCACATCCATCGGCACGGCCCGCGCGCGGCCGGGCAACTGCGTCACCGCCTCGTCCAGACGCTCGGCATTGCGCGCCGACAGGATCAGTTCGGCGCCCGCCGCGCTCATCTTCCGCGCCAGCGCCAGGCCCAGCCCCTCGCTCGCGCCGACCAGCCAATATGTCTTGCCCGTCCAGTCCATCATGCCGGATCGACCCTTCGCATCGTCGCCACCAGCTCTGCAACCTTGATTCCGAACTTGCGGAACTGGCTGCGGTTCACGACGGTGCCGTTGGGCGCCAGATACATCCAGTCGGTCACGCCCAGAACGTGGCCCCCGGCCTCTTCCGGCAAGCGGATGCTGTAATTCAGTTGCACCGCCGATCCCGCCTGCTGGCCGCGTCCCACGCCGACCAGGTCGTCGGCCTCGGCCCGGATCGCACCGTCATTGCCAAGCTCCAACCGCCATTCGCGGTCCTGCGTGTTGCCGCTGTCGTACAGGAAATGCTCCGTCATCACGCCGCGGTTGCCCTCCCAATGCGCCTCGAAATCCCCCGTGAATCGCGAGGCCACGCGCCCCAGCGGCCCGTAGATCACACCCTCGCACTTGATCGGGCCATTGAGATGCTGGCGCAGGTCGAACCGCGGTTCCTGCGCGGCATAGTCCCGCGGGCGTTGCGCGGCAAAGCCCGTGAACCGCTCCTTCAGGGCGGCCAGCAGCAACATCAGCGCCGCCCCCAGAGCGATGTATGAAAGCGGGGTCATTGGCTCAGGCTCCTTTGCTCAAGATTGCCGGTGTCGAATGGCGTCTCGTCGAGCCTCGTGGTGGCAAGCAGCGCGATCGCGATCAGCTTCAGCGCGCAGGGCAAGGCGCCATAAAGCAGGCTCAACAGGAACAGGGCGTCCTTGGAATTGTCCTGCCCCGCCTGAAAGCCCCCCGCCTCCAGAAGCGGCAGCAGCGACACCGCCGCCAGGGCCAGCGTGAACTTGGACACGAACGACCACAGGCCGAATGCCTCGCTTGCGCCGGGCGACACGCGCTCCATCCGCGCCGCGAACAGCGCAGGCAGCAGGGTCATGTCCGCGCCGAGCGCCGCGCCCGAGGCCACGCAGATCACGGCAAAGGCCAGCGTATCGCCCGCGCCAAGCGTCACCGCCGCACCGAAGGCCACGATGGACAGCACCATGCCAGCCAGCAAAACGCGCTTGGCCCCCGCCACTTCGGCAAACCGGCCCCAGACCGGCGCGGCCAAGGCAGCCGACAGGAAGAACATCAACAGGAACGGCCCCTCCCAACCCGGCGCGTTCAACCGGCTTTCCACGAAGAACAGGAACAGGGTCGAACTGACAGCCACGGGCGCCGCGTTCACCAACGCGACGGCCAGCAGCTTGCGTGCCACCTTGTCGCGCAGCACGGCGCCAAAGCCGCTGCTTTCAACCTGTGCGCCCTGCCATTGCCCCCACATCGCGCAGAGCGCCGCAACGGCCAGCGCGCCAAAGGCAAGCGCAAAGCCTGCATAACCACCCAGGGCGAGGGGCGCGACAGCCGCCGCGCAGATGCCCAGAAGGGCCCCGGTTTCGCGCCAGCGGGCCAGCCTCAGATGGCCGTGCTCGGGCAGATGCGCCGCGGCGGACACCCCTTGGGCGTAGAAACAGATCGTCAGGTAGCTGAAGCTGGAAAACACCACCGTCAGCATCACCGCGAACCACGCAAGCGGCATGACCGGCGGCTCGACCGCAAAAAGGCCCAGCATCGCGCCGGCCATCGCCAGAACGGCCAGCCCCACGGTCGCGCCGCGGCGCGCGCGCAGCCGGTCGGCCAGCCACCCCAGCAGCGGGTCCTGCACCACGTCCAGCAACCGCAGCCCGAACAGCACGGTGCCAAGCGCGGCCAGCGACACGCCGTATTCATCCACGTAGAATTTCGGCGCGTGGATGTAGAGCGGCAACCCCGCCGAGGCGAGCAGCGCTGCGAAAAGGGCGTATGACGGCAGGCGTGGGGCCATCAGCGGCTAACCTCTTCGGCCGGGGGCTCGGGCCGCGAGCGGAACTCCGCGCCCTTCCACCACAGCTTGAGCGCCTGCCAATGGATCAGCGCCAGCACCCGGCGCGACCCGAAGGGCCGGCGCAGGCAGGCGCGCAGCAGCCCCAGGTTTGTCAGCGGCTTGCGCGGCCCCACCAGCGTTGCGATCACCCCGCCGTTACCGCCGGAGAAGTCGATCCAGACCCCGATCCGGTCATCCCGCAGATCGAACCGGAATTCGTAGCTTCCCTCGATCCGCTGGAAGGGCGAGACGTGAAAGATCTTGCGCGCCTGCATCCGGTCCTGCGGCGTGATCGGTTCCAGATCGTCGCGGTGGCACAGATAGGAATGCCGGTCGTCATAGGTGTTCGTCACCTCGGCGATGATGACGCGTACCCGCTCTGCCGCGTCCCGGCAAATCCAGAACGAGACGGGGTTGAACACGTGGCCCAGGATACGCGGCTGCGCCAGCAACTCGATCCGCACCGGATCGGGCAGATCATGCGCC